>CAMYCP010000036.1 GCA_947254385.1 uncultured Filifactor sp.
TTGAGAAATTTATAAATTACAAAATCGAATTGAACACTTTTTTGTATATTTATAATTTTTTATTATTTTCAACACAAAACTACATCATAAAAATACATATAATTTATAAAACGTATTTAATTCATAGTACACACGTTTAACATATTTATATTAGTGAGATTTTTTTAACATTTTTTATACAAGGATATCTTCTAACTATATTATACACTATATAAAGTTTTTTCATAAAAAAAAATCGGAAATAAAACATAACGAATTTTTTATTTCGTTATAATTATTTCCGATTGTTTATTTTTCGGTAAAAAGACGATATATGAGCCTTACCGAACTTATGCAAAAATTTAAAACAAAAACCGACAAAATATTGTAATTTTAATACTCAATCAACTATTTCAATTCTCACGCTCGGCGTATTCGTAAGATATACCACGTTGCCGTACGAGAGATTAAAAGATATCGTGTCACCTATTTTAAAATCGTTTTCTGCATCTTCTATGTCAAGTATCGTATGATCCGACGATGCACCCAAAACCGATATTCCCTTTTCAATCGGTTTCAAATCTTCGCTGTCGCCATAGTCGACACGACCGCACGCCGTGAGCGCACGTTTCCTGATTCCTCGATCGACATACTCACGCACTTTGCCGAATGCGTCCACGGAAAGTTTGCCCACGGGATATGTCGGTTTGTCTTTAATTTCTATTATTTCCGTCGTGAGAGTAAATACATCTTTATGCAAAAACGGTGCATCGCACCCGTATATTCCGCCTAAAACAGCGATTTCACCGAGGCGCAACTGATTTATTCTTTCGGGCATATCACCCTTTAAAAGCGTATCGACGGACGTACTGGCTCCACCTGATATTATATCAAGTTTTCTTCCGATTTTGCTTTCAATTCTTTTTGCTGCCTCAACCAGCTCTGAAAGTTTTTCGGGAGTCGCCGCTACAGAGCCGTAACAACCGAGATTAACACCTACGCCTAAAAGTTTAACCGACGTGAGTTCTTTTTCGATTATATAAGAGACATCGACAAGTTCATCTTTGTCCCAATATCCTTCCCTTAAATCTCCAAGATCGCACATAAGTATGATACCGTGCGTTTTGCCTTGTCTTTTCGATTCTTCGTCTATCAGACGTATTGTGGAGATTTCACTTTGAAGACTCGCATCTGCTATTTTTACAAGCTCTTTTATCTCGGACGGCATAGCTATCCTTATATGCAGGAGAGGGGTCTTAAAACTTTGCTTTTTTAAAGGAGCAAGCTGCTCCAATCTCGATGAAGCAATATAATCAAAGCCTACTTCATCGTATACTGCGGCAATTGCCGGTATGGCCGTAAAACCTTTGACCACACCGGCAATCTGTATCCCGCTTTGCGCGCATATTCGTTTAAGTTGTATCAAATTGTCTTTAAGTTTGCTCAACGAAACTTTTACCGCAGGGTAAAGCGGAGTATTTCCATCCATCTATTTAGCCGCCGCTTTTTTCTTGTTGGCAAGTCTTACACCATCCATGTCAGCTACGGTTAAGCCCATGAACGCCATAATTATAACCGTTATCGGCATAAGCACGTTAAACATAGCATATGGCCCGTATTGAGTTACAGTAAGACCCAAAGTACTTTTGATAAATACACCGCAAGTATTCCAAGGTACGAGCGCCGATGTAACGGTACCTGCGCCTTCCAGCGCATTTGAGAGTGTCATCGGGTGCAAGCCCATTTTTCTATATTCTTCAGCGTACATACGACCCGGCACAACTATAGATATATATTGTTCAGGCATAGTCATGTTGGATACGAGGCAGGTAGCTTCGGTAAGAGTAACCAAAGATGCCGGTGTTTTTGCCAAAACTTTAAGTTTGTCAACGATTACTTCGAGTTGATGTGTAGTTTCCATGATACCGCCGAACATCATGGCGATTATTGTCATGGCTATGGAGGACATCATATTCATAAGACCGCCGGTTGAAAGAAGATCTGTCACGCCGGCTATAGTACTTTTTAAAAGTTCAGGATCGGCATTGGCGTTAAGTTGAGTTACCGCCGCAATAACTTCATCACTTGCTTCAAAAACAAATCCGTTCCTACCGCAATCAAAAAGCGAACCTATAGAACAAGCGTTTACGCCCGGTTGAAGGATAAGTCCCATTATTGCGGAGCAGAAAATACCTATCGTAATACCGGGGATTGCCGGCATTTTTTTAGCCACACACACTATTACAACTACAGGTGGAAGTAACAATAACGGGGTTATTTTCGGGAACGCATAGTGAATCGTGTCGGACAAAATCTTAACACTGCTCAAATCCGCTTCTCCGCCTTTATAATAGTGAAATCCCAAAGCGGTGAAGAAGACAATGCAGATTGTATACACAATTGCTGTCGGCAAAATCATGAATTTAACGTGAGTAAATACGTCCGTACCTGCCATAGCGGGTGCGAGGTTGGTGGTATCTGAAAGCGGAGACATTTTATCGCCGAAATATGCTCCGGAAAGTACCGCACCGGCAGTAGCGGCAGGGTTCATTCCGATTCCAAGACCTATACCCATCATGGCCACGCCCATCGTACCCATAGTTCCCCATGAAGTACCAGTAGCAAGTGATGTTATAGAACAAATCAACAGTGCCGCAAGCAGGAAAATTTGCGGTTTAATTATTTTGAGTCCGTAGTATATCATAGCGGGAACAACGCCCGAATCCAGCCACATACCTATCAATATACCTATTATTGCCAAAATCATTATAGACTGGAGCGCTTTATCTATACCGTCGGACATCGCTTTTTCTATTTCAGACCAATCATAACCCAAATAGAGAGCCATTATTGCCGCCGCACACACGCCGAAAAACATAGGTACGTGCGGATCAACGTGATATATAACTATGCCTACCGACAAAAATGCTATAAGTGCGGCAAGCGTTATGAGAGCTTCCCAAAACTCGGGTTTTCTACCTTTAGATACCTTTTTTTGTTCGTCCATTTGAAACCGCCTTTCATAATATGATTTATTACTTTCGGTTATCCATAACTTCGTAAGCCGTGTAAACGGAATAAGCGGTTAAAATTGTTGAAATCTTCTTGTTTGAACAATTTTATCATGAATTTTATGAAATCAAACTACTGAATTGACTTATGAAACCATAAATCTGTCAAGCAGGCAAAACTCCTCTTTTATACGGCAAACTTCAGTTATTTTAAGTCAAATATGTACCATATCCGCATCAATCGGGCTTAAAACCCGATTGAAAACGGATAAAGCTCAATTTGTTATTTTACTTCTTTTAATACTTCTTCCAATATGTTGAGTGCATCATCCAAAGTTTCTTTAGGAATGTTGAGTGCCGGTACAAATCTCAATACGTTGCCTGCAGTGCAGTTCAGGATTAAGCCTTTGTCAAAGCACGGATTCGTTACAACGTGACCGTCAGGTACGTTGAGTTCTGCAGCTACGATAAGACCTTTACCGCGTACTTCCTTGATAATAGGATATTTTTCTTTGAGTTCGTTAAGACGTTTTTGCAAATATTCGCCCATTTCAAGAGCACGTTCAGGAAGTTTGTTTTCGATTATTGCGGTAAGAGCTGCCGCTGCGGTGTTGGTTGCAATCGGGTTGCCACCGTATGTCGTACCGTGGTTTCCGGGTTGAAGTACATCGGCAAATTTGCCTCTGCCTGCAAATGCGCCTACCGGAATACCGTTGCCCAATGCTTTAGCCAATGTTATTACGTCAGGTATTATGCCATATCCTTGATATGCGAAAAGATGTCCCGTTCTACCGCAACCTACTTGAACTTCGTCGAAAATCAATACGATGTCTTTTTCATCGCAGATATCTCTGAGGCCTTGTAAAAATTCCTTGGTAGCAGGTATAACTCCGCCTTCGCCTTGTACAGGTTCCACGATTATTGCGGCGGTGTTGGCATCAATAACGTTTTTAACGCTTTGAAGATCGTTCATGATTGCATAAGCAAATCCTGCCGGCAACGGATCGAAACCTTGGTGGGATTTATCTTGACCTGTTGCGGTCAAAGTAGCCAAAGTTCTGCCGTGGAAAGATTGTTTCATACTGATTACAGTGTATTTTTCGGGATGACCTTGCATTTTTTGATATTTACGGGCAAGTTTCATAGCGCCTTCATTAGCTTCAGCACCGCTGTTGCAGAAGAACACTTTGTCGAAATCACTGTTTTCAACTATTATTTTAGCCAATCTTACGCCCGGTTCAATATAGAAATAGTTGGCACATTGAGTAAGTGTTTGAGCCTGTTCGACAGTAGCGTTCATTACATCGTCATAGCAGTGTCCCAAAGCGTTTACCGCAACACCTTGCAAAAGGTCGATGTATTTTTTACCGTCAGCATCCCACATATAGCTGCCTTTACCTTTTACCATTCCTACCGGATATTGTCCGTAAGTATCCATGAGGTATTTTTTGCCGGCAGCCGCTATTTCAGCATTCGTCTTAAATTTTTCATTCATTGGAATATCCTCCTTTATTATAAATTAATTTAAATTGAACATTTTATATGAACACCTGAATAACGTATTTTTTTATGATATCGTTAATCAGATGAACATCTACATACAGTATAACACAACAGGCAAATTTTTACCAAAATTTTATTTCCACTTGATGCCTACGCTGTCCTTTTCTTCTCCGACGATCGTGCCGAAACCGCCTTCTTCGACAAATGCCTCATAAAGTACGCTATGAGCCTGTCTGCCGTCCATGATGTGAACCTGATTTACACCGTTTTCGATTGCGCTTACGCAACAATCAACTTTTGGTATCATACCGCCCGCTATAGTGCCTATTTCTTTGAGTTTCGGAACATCTTTTATGTTGAGGTAACTTATGACGTCTTTAACTTTGATGTCGTTGCAAAGACCTTCTATATCGGTAAGTAAAATCAGTTTTTCAGCGCCCAGAGCGGATGCAAGTTCCCCTGCGGCGGTGTCGCCGTTGATGTTGTAACTGTTGCCGTCATCATCCGAACCGATCGGAGAAATGATAGGGATAAAGCCGTTGTCAAGCAGAGCAAAAACCGCATCCGGATTCACGCTCACTATATCGCCCACGTAGCCGTAATCCACATCTCCGGTGCGTTTTACGCACTTATAAATGTCACCGCTCACGCCCGACAAACCTACTGCAAGCCCGCCGAATTTGGACACTCTCTTCACGAGATCGGCGCTTACCTTGCCGGCAAGTACCATTTCAGCCGCCTCAATCACTTCACTGCTCGTAACTCTAAGCCCGTTTACAAATTCACTTTGAACATTCAGGCGTTTTAAAAGATCGTTTATGGCGGGCCCGCCACCGTGCGATATTACAACTTGCACGCCGACAGACTGTAAGAGTACGGCATCTTGGATTACCGCATTTTTAACGTCTTCGTTTATCATAGCGTTGCCGCCGAATTTGATTACTACTATTTCGCCTTGATACTTCTTAATAAAAGGAATGGCTTCAAGTAAAACTTCAGCTTTTTCTTTAACGGAATTCAAAAGTTTTCTCCTTAACAATATTTTTCAAAATATAAATAACAATTACAGTATTTCATCTCGCCAAAGTAAAACTTGGAAAGTTTTTATATTTTTTTAATTTTCGACACGTTTTTATTATGAACGGTAATCTCCGTTTATCTTCACATAATCGTATGTCAAGTCGCAGCCGAATGCGGTTGCATTGTAGTCACCGTCATGGAAATCTACGGTTATGGTGATATCGTGTTCGGTCAATACGGCAGTCGCTTTTTCTTCATCAAAATCAGTACCGAAACCGCCTTCCATAACTACAACCTTGCCCGCCTTGCTTTCGATGATACAGTCGGATTTGCTGATATCAAACTTAGCACCCGAATAGCCGGCAGCCGCCATAATACGTCCCCAGTTGGCATCTCTGCCGAATACCGCGCATTTCAAGAGGTTTGACCCTGCTATCGAACGTGCCACGAGACGTGCATCTTCATAAGTCGGCAAATTCTTAGCCTCAACTATCATAAGGTGAGATGCGCCTTCGCCGTCGGATGCGATACGTTTTGCAAAGTCGAGGCATATAGCGTCAACAAGTCCCGCAAACGCTTCAATATCTTCTTCATTCTTGATTTCAACGCCCGATGCGCCGTTAGCGAGCATTATTATACTGTCGTTGGTGCTGGTGTCACCGTCCACGGTAAGCATATTAAAACTTTTATCAACGCTGTTTTTCAAGCATTTATGCAAAACTTCCGGAGCAACTTTCGCATCGGTTGTAATATATACGAGCATGGTTGCAAGGCTTGGGTGAATCATACCCGAACCTTTGGACATTGCGCCGATTGTAACCGTCCCGCCGGAAAGTTCAAGTTCCATAGCGCCTTCTTTGCGCACGGTGTCGGTGGTCATAATTGCATAAGCCGCATCGGTTCCGTGTTCTTTGGAAAGATTGTCCGGAATTATTTGGTTAAGTCCGTCTACAACCTTTTCAAGAGGAAGTTGTTGTCCAATTACACCGGTTGAAGATACAAGGACTTCATTTTTATCTATGCCGAGAAGTTTTGCCGCTTCTTCCTGTTCTTTCTTAACGTTTTCGATACCTTTTTCTCCGGTAGCCGCATTTGCGTTACCGCTGTTAATTACTACGGCTCTCGCTTTGCCGCCTTTTACAATCTCTCTGCCTACTACTACGGGAGCCGCGCAGAACAGATTTGTCGTAAACATTGCGGCAACGCTCGCTTCACATTCGGAAAAAATAACCGCAACGTCCGGTTTTTTGTTTTCTTTCTTTTTAATAGCGGTGTATGCCGCACCCGCTTTAAAACCTTTAGGCGAAGTAATCCCGCCTTTTTCAATAATCTTATAGGACATAAACTCTTCCTTTCATTATTATATCGGGCGAGGGCGTATAAATTATATGTATACGCCCGGCTTAAAAGCCCGACGTGTTAAAATTAACGGTGTGTGAAAGCGTGTACCGGACGCTTTCACACCGTCAAAAACCTGTATCGAATGTTTGTATTTCGTAACTATGTTATATTAGGGGAACATCGGAGGAACCAAAAGACCTGTAGTTTCCGGAAGATCGAAGATGATATTCATATTTTGAATAGCTTGACCTGCGGCACCTTTACCGATGTTGTCGATTGTGGAGCTTATTATAACTCTCTTGGTTCTTGCATCATAAGACGGGCTTATGCAGCAGAAGTTGGTGCCCGCCGTCCATTTGGTTTGAGCAGGTTTAGTTGAAGGGAACACTTTTACGAACGGTTCGTCCTTATAGTATCTTGTATACAGTTCATAGAGTTCTTCACTCGAAACGTCTTTATTGAGAGTTGCGTAAAGTGTAGCTTCAATCCCTCTGATTTGCGGGCTTAAATGCGGTTGGAAATTGATGAATTGTTTTACTCCGGTAATGTATTCGATATTTTGTTCGATTTCCGGAGTGTGTCTATGAACGCCACCCAAGCCGTAAGCGCAGAAATTGTTGGATGCTTCGGTTAAGAGTTTGTTTGTGGTCGGTCTTCTGCCTGCTCCGGTATAACCGCTCTTAGCGTCGATTATTATGGTATTCGGTACTACAAAACCTTCTTTAAGTACCGGATAAAGTCCCAATGTGCTTGCGGTCGGATAGCAACCCGGGTTTGAAATCAGGTTTTGACCCTTAGCTTTATCTCTGAAAATTTCAGGTATGGAATATACGCAGTTTTTAGTCATTTCAGGATGCGTATGTTTAATGTGATACCATTTTTCATATACGTCGGCATCTCTGAATCTTAAATCGGCGCCGAAATCTATAAATTTCTTGCCGCCGTTCAAAACTTTTTCAGCCAATGCGGGTGCTGTCCCTGCGTCCACTGCGGCAAATACAACATCGCTCTCTTTTATTATTTTGTCAACTTCTTCATCGGACATTCCGAGAACTTCCTGATCCAAAAATCCTTCCATAGCCGGGTGTACTTCTTGAACAAGTTGTCCTTTGGCGAAAGCATCGGCAACATATACAAGTTCGGTTTCAGGGTGAATTACCATCATTCTCAGCAGTTCGCCACAGGCTTGACTTGCGGCGCCGCAAACTGAATATTTAATCATTTATGTAGCTCCTCTCTACTAATAAAAAATGTGCCGAGAAACACAACAAAAAATGTTAAGTTGAATTTCTCCTTTTCTTATATTATAATTAATATAAGAAATATTCAAGGATAATGTGTAAAAAAATCTCAGTGAGTTATGACAAAAAGTAATAGCTGAACTTATTTTTTTTGAAGGGAGATGTTTTTCATCAGCATACAAAAAATAAATGCTTACATCGCGGCGGTGGAGGCGGGCAGTATAACCTCCGCGGCAAAACAACTCAACTACACTCAATCGGCGGTGAGCCGAATGGTGTCGGATCTTGAGTCCGAATGGAACGTTTCTCTTTTGATACGCAATCGATCCGGTGTGGAAATAAGTGCAGAGGGCGCAACACTCCTGCCGATTTTGAAAATGATCTGTAAAGACTACGACAATTTAAATTACGCCATCAGTGAACTGCACGGCGTACAAGCGGGGCTTATAAGAATAGGCAGCTTTTCAAGTATGTCTACAGGGTGGCTCCCTAAGATGATAAAAGCATTTAATCTGGAATATCCCAACATCGACTTTGAACTCATAAACGGTGAATACTCCGATATAATCTCATGGATACGAAAAGGCAAAGTCGACTGCGGTTTCATAAAACTCCCGACCTCTCAGGATCTTGACGCCAGATTTTTATTTAAAGACGAACTCGTGGCGGTCCTTCCCAAAAATCACCCCCTATCTTCCAAGCCGTATTTTCCGAAAGAGGCTCTGAAAACGGAAAAATACATCGGCTTAAAAGAAGAACAGGACTACGACATATCACAATTTTTGGACAGTCTGGACGAAAACATAGACGTTCGCTACGCCGTAAGCAACGACTATGCAGTACTTACCATGGTAGAATGCGGCCTTGGGATAAGCGTGGTACACGATTTGATCCTTCGCCCCAACCGATACGACATAGTGAAAAAACCTTTCTCACCGCAACAGTTTCGTGATATCGGCATTGCCACACGCAAAGGCTTTACTCCGTCCACCGTCACCACCCTCTTTTTGCAACACGCACAAATGTGGTCGAAAGACAAAAAAAACTTCGGGGAACGGTGAAAAAATAAACAAGAGGTCACTATGGACAATATTCGAGTCGTATCTGATTTAGAAAATAAGTTCACTGAACGGGAAAATTAAGAGTATCAATGATGTTAAGTATAGTATAACACATTTTAATATATTAAGAAAGGAAAAGCTTGCTCCTCCCACCACCTAAAGGTAGTGGATTTCCGCAACCTAATTAAATTTATGAATTGCAAAAGTGACAGGAAAAATAAAAACAAGACCTATTTTCAAACTATGGGAAGAATTGCAGCTATAATTCAACACTAAAAAAATTCCGTATAAAATACGGAATTTTTTATGCCCGAAACCGACCTGATCTTTGACCCCGCACTCGCCTGCTGGGGGGTTCGCTTTGTTTTTACTACTACCTCTCTCGAATACTCGGCAGGACTTACTCCTAAGACGCACCATGCTCACTGTACAGCTTTTTGTACAGCTTACGCGGATCCCTTCGTCTGCGTCTGACATGGACTTTCAATCACGGACTTTCAAGGCAAATACAGTATACCTCATAAAAATTTTTTTAACAAATAAAAAACCGCTGAAAATAATGAACTGACCCCCAAAAGTTAGACCAAAAAACTAACTAGAGGAGGTCAGTTTT
>CAMYCP010000037.1 GCA_947254385.1 uncultured Filifactor sp.
TTTTAAATGAATTTTTTTAAATACAACTTGATTATAAATTTTGTTTGGTTGCATACTGCATTTTTAAAAGCAAATCAGTATTAATTCAAGCAATTTCTTTGTATGTCGTATAAAATAAATTGCAATAAATTTTTAAAAATTGAACATATCTTATCCGGCTTTCCTTAAGAACGGTTCTTTCGCTGTTTTGTAAGATAAGATTTTTTCATACCGCTTTATGCAAATTATTTTTTAAAATCCATATTAGTACTTGTTTACCCGTTTAAGTTGACTTAAATCACGAGCAAATCATAAAATTTTTTTAAAATAAAGATTAATGAATATTTACACAAAAAATTTTCACATTGCCTCGATTTTTATATCTATAAAATTTTGTAAGCATTATGATTTATTTTTGTAATATCTCAATTATTATATCGGCGACCTTGTCACCGTCATGAACTATAGAGCCGTTAGAGGCACGTTTTATAATTTTACCGGTTATAGGTTTAATTCCGCTTGAGCTTATTTTTTCAATATCGTGTATTTCGGGTAAAATTATGCGTTTGCCCTCGGCGGCATAATTAAGCGCCGCATCGTAGGGGATGCTGTCCGTGTTTATTATGACGTAGTCGGGTGTGGACAAATATTTTATAATTTCTTTTATGTGTCCTAAAAGGTCAAGGTTTTCACTTTCGCCTTTTTCCGTCATTATATTTGAAATATAGACAACTTCAGCATTTAAATTGTATTTTATCGCATCACGTATATCTTTAATTAAAAGGTTTGGAATTATGGAGGTGTATATACTGCCGGGGCCTATTATTATCATGTCGGCACTTGAAATTTTTTCAACAGCCGCCAAAGTGGCGGATGCATTTTCCGGAATTATCTCCATTTTGGAAATATGGGCATTTTGCATGGAACATATTTCCGCTATACGTGACTCACCTACAACGACGGTCTCATCGCTTAAAGTCGCCATAAGACGTATCGGTTTAAGTGATGCGGGAATTACTACCCCCGATGAAGATAAAATCTTTCCGGCGCAGTTTATGGCATTTTCAAAATCCCCGTAAATTTCACTCAGCGCCAGAAGAAACAGATTGCCGAAACTTTGACCTTTAAGGCTTCCGTACGTAAAGCGGTGATTCATAAGTTTTTCGGTCAATTCGTCCATATGTGAGAGCGAAAGCAGACAGTTTCTCACATCACCTATCGGAAGAGATTGCATCTCGAGCATTATTTTGCCCGAACCGCCCCCGTCGTCGGCAACCGTAACTATTGCGGAAATTTCTACATCTTTACGATCTTTAAATCCCCTAAGCAAATTCCCCTGTCCCGTTCCGCCACCTATCACAACTACTTTATACATTCATATCCTTTCTTGCGTCACGATGTCTTTTATAAACCGAACCGTATTCGCCCTTAAGATAATCATATAATGCGTTTGTAACGGATACCGAACGGTGTTGTCCGCCGGTACAGCCTACGGCGATTAAAATTTGTGTTTTACCCTCACTTCGGTAGTTCGGAATTAAAAAGTCCATAAAACTTTCAAACCTTTTCATAAACTCACGGCTGACTTCACTTTCCATTACATAATTAAACACTTCTTCATCATTGCCTGTTTTATATTTTAAATTTTCAACATAATAAGGGTTGGGCAAAAATCTGACGTCCATAACTATGTCCGCATCTATAGGTATTCCGTACTTAAAGCCGAAAGATGTGATTATGATATTCAGAGGATTTTCTTCTTTGTCCGGTGAATATATTTCAATTATTCGGGCTTTAAGGTCTTTTACCGTGAGTTTGCTCGTGTCGATAATGCGATCGGCACGTTTTCTAAGTTCCGATAATTTTTCTTTTTCTTCCAAAATACCCGCAACTATATTGTCAAATCTTGCCAGCGGGTGACTTCTTCGACTCATTTTATAGCGTCTTACAAGCGTTTCTTCACTTGCCTCAAGAAACAGAATATCAAAATTGTAGTGCATATTTTCTATAGTGTCGATGACGTCGTTAAGCTCTTTAAAGAATAAATATCCCCTTATGTCGACTCCGAACGCTATAAGCTCGGGAGAATGTTCCATTTCACGGCTCAAACTTAAAAATTTGGGTATTAGTTCAGGCGGCATATTATCCACACAATAGTATCCCGAATCTTCAAGGATATTCATAACCTCACTTTTGCCGGAACCCGAAAGTCCGGTCACTATAGTTATGTGCATATTTCACCTCCGTTTAACAATGAAAAATTTTTTACTTTTAAGTAATATTGCATAGGAAATTGCAGTATCAGTTTTAAATAAGTTTTTTAATACAGACTTATTATAGATTTTGTTTAGATATGACTTCATTTTTAAAAGAAATCAGTATAAAATACTTAAAAATCAGTTTTCATTTTTTCTTACGTTTATTATTTTGTTTATATCAAGTCCGCTTTCAATTACCGCATCAATCGCCTTATCAACATTGCCTACATTATAATATCTATGTGCGTCCGAGCCTAAGGCAAATTTTAAATCCATGTCTTTTATAAGATTTATCTGATTAACCGAAAGATTTTGGTGATGGGCGTTGATTTCAAGTATCGTGTTTGTTTTTAATGCGGTTTCAGCTACTTGGAGCGTATCTATCAAACCCTTATCGCCAGGGTGAGTGAGTATGAATATGTCGTTTTTTTCCATGGCGTTTACAAGCGCCCTTGTGTTGTACTCTCTTTCATACTCATTAAGCGGTTTAACGAGGTTTCTCACGTGGTTTAACAGTTGTCTTCCCTTCGTTATTTCAGAGCCGAAATGATAACCCGCCAGTACATAATCAACCCTGCTTAAAATATAATCGTCCACATCTATATTGCCGGAATCGTCGAGTATGTTCGCCTCCACGCCGAGCAATATTTTAATTTCCGGATATTTTTCACCGAGCCTTATAACTTCTTCTTTCATTTTATCGTACAAGTGGTACTTTACACCGAATCCGAAATGCCCGTATCCGTGATCGCTTATGCCGACAGTTTTTAGCCCCGCCTTTATCGCAAAAATTACATTCTGCTCCATGGTAGATTTGCCATCACTGTAAAATGTATGGGTATGATATTCTTCGGTGAGTATTATATCATTCTTCTCCAATTATCTTTACCTCTTCTTCAAGTTGTACTCCGCTCGTATCATAGACGGTTTTTTTTATAAAATTGATAAGTTCCGTTACGTCCGTTGCGGACGCATCTTTACGGTTTATTATAAAACCCGAATGTTTCGATGAAACCTGCGCTCCACGGTGTATCATGCCTTTAAGCCCGGCATCTTCTATGAGCTTGCCCGCAAAATATCCCTCCGGTCGTTTAAACACCGAACCGGCGGAAAGCGCTTGAAGAGGCTGTTTGTTTGCCCGTCTTTCGGCGTATTCGTTCATGAGATTTTTTATCTCTTCTTTATCTCCCGCTTTAAGCATGAACGTCCCCTCAAGTATTATCAGGTTCTCTCTTTGAGCTGCACTACTCCTGTAACCGTAACACATTTCTTTAAGTGAAAATTCGGCAATTTCGCCGGACGGCTTAATAACCTTTACGCTTTTTACAACATCGGACATATTCCCGCCGTAAGCGCCCGCATTCATGTAGAGTGCTCCGCCGACGCTGCCCGGAATTCCTCCCGCAAATTCCAATCCGGTAAGTTTGGCGCTCGCCGCTTTTTTGGAAAGTGAAGAAAGGAGCATTCCGCTTTGCGCACGGATTTCATCTCCGTGTATCGTCCACTCCGCAAGCCCCTCTCCAATTTTTACGACCACTGCCCGTACACCTTTATCACGAACTAAAATGTTGGTTCCGTTACCCATTATAAAATAAGGAACGTCGTGTGCTTTAAGCGATTTAATCAAATCTACAAGCTGAATTTCACCCTCCGGCGTAACAAAAAAATCCGCCGCTCCGCCTATTGCAAACGAAGTGTGCTTTTTCATAAGTTCGTTTTTATAAATCTGATCCTTTCGCAATATATCACTTAATATCCGTTGTATCTCTTTCATCGCATACTCCTTTTTTAAACTCATCCTTATGTATTATAGTACCCGATAATATACAAACTTTATAAGTTTTATTCAATAGAATTTATTATTTTTCCGATTTCGTCATTTTTTTTCTGATATTCCGCCAAATCTCCTTTTTTTAGAGCTTGTTGTGATTCTGTATAAAGTTTTTTGGCTGAATTTATTTTATCTTTATAATCCATTCCCATAATCGGATTATTTTCCGTTGCAGGGACGAACATTTTGTTTATTAAATTTTCCGGAGTATCGGAAATAACGGTATTATCGTCGTATGTCGCCATAATGCTGTCAATCGACGGAGAATAATCGGAAATTTCTTTAATGTATAAAGGTTCGATATATATAAGTGAATTTCCCGTAAATACAGGGGATATATGCCCTCTTAAAGTGTCGAATCCTCTTTTGTCGAGGTTTAATATATGCGACATGATTTTTTCATCACCGGACAGCCGGTTTTCCGCCTGCATGGGGCCGAGTACCGGTTTTACGGATTTTATGCGATAGGCTTTAAAATCACCGTAATTTATTCCGTCAGCTCTAACTGTCAGCATAGCTGTAAGATTTTCTCCGCCTTTGGGTACATACAGGGAAACGCCCGCAAATTCGGATTTTGTTTCTCCCTTAAGTTTAATCATACAGTTAAACGAAGTTAAGTTTTCCGTGTCGTTATTGTATTTTTCGGTAGGAATTTCCCATGCGTCTTCCAGATTATAAAATTTATAAGCATCCTGCCCGTGAAACGTCGCATACATAGAAGATTGAATGTCGAACAGTTTTTTAGGATATTTTATGTGCGCTCTTATATCTTCAGGCATTAAACTTAAAGGCTTAAATAAATTCGGAAATATCCCGGCATAAGTTTGTATTATCGGTTCATTTTCCGTGATATAAAAATTAATTTCACCGCTGTAACAATCCAAAACCGCCTTGCACGAATTTCTGATATAATTTGAATTTCTCCCTTTTGCACGTTCCGAATAAGGGAAAGTCTCAGCCTCGGTATACGCATCTATAATAAAATACAGTTTCCCGTCCGACACGACCGGACATATATCTTCATCATAAGTTAAAAACGGCGCAATTTTCTTTGCACGTGTGAGCGCATCTCTATATATTAAAAGTCTGCTGTCATTTTTTATAGCACGCGAAAACAAAATTCGGCCGTCACCCGTCTTAAGGCTGAATAACACCCGATTAAAAAAATTCATGGGGATACCCGACATATTTTTTAAATCGGTAAATTTCCAGCCGTCACCCAAAGGATAGTCAAACTCATCCTCCTTCGTATTTGTTATCACGTAATTTAAAGTATTCTCACCATAATATATTTCAGGTCGTGTAAGATTCAGATCCGAAATTTCACTTTTTACAGGTATTTTCCAAAGCAGTTTATTATCTTTTATGCGCCCAGCGTCAATTATGACAGCCCCGTAGCCGTGTGTATACTTGAGGTGAACATTCGTCCAATTTTGCGCTTTACCCGGAAGTTTCAGCACATCGCTTTCACGTGCGGAAATGATAACTTGCCTGTCGTTATAGCGATCCATGTCCGTATCACTGAAGACATAACAATTCTTTTCGTCCGAACGTGAATTTAAAGTTTCTTTTAATACCTCGGCATCCTGCAAAATCATATTGTCCAAAATATCTTTACATTGATTGACGGTCGGGTTTTGTTCATCGTAAGCAATGTTTAAAACATCTTCATCGATTTTATCCAGCCCGTACGCCGCCTTTGTATAAAAAATGGCATTTTTGATGAACGGTTCTTCTTTTCTTATTTCATCGGGAGACACTATAAAAGTCTGAGCCATGTTTACAACAATTCCCCCGCCTATATTGACTCCAATTATAAGCAAAGTGCAAAATATAACTTTCGGTCTGATATTCTCTTTCACCGTCGCAAGTATAAACGCCACCACAAACGACGTCACCGCCGATATTATATAAACTTTGAGTTTGACGGCTATATCGGTGTACCCTGCACCGAAAACCGCCCCCGTCGGCGAATACAAAAGTTCATAGCACTTAAGAAAATTTTGTGCGCCGACAACCGTAAACAATGCCCCGCCCATGAGCCTAAGCTGAGAAAAAAACAGTCTAAGCGCATTCGCCTTAAAAGCATACATCTTTTCGTAAGATTCCGTTCCGTCGGTTTCAAGTGAAGTAAACGGCGCCGTGCGGCTTGTCATTCTAAGATAAAAAATACTCGTGCAAACCGTCATCAACACGATAAAATATATCGCCATATTGAACAAAGCCGTAATTAACGGCAGGCGAAAAATATAAAAACCTATATCCAACTTGAAAACAGGATCTTTCAGAAAAAACGGCTCCCCGTATATAAACTCAAGCATTGAAAATAAATTTTTATAAGTAGCGTACATACTGAAAAAAAACGCCATCGTAAACGCTATTATCCGCATATACCTCTTAATATGTAAAATCTCGCTTTCTTGAATTTCCAAATCCAACTTATCCGCGGCATTACGATATATAAGTCTGAAATAAACATACAAAGCGCTATAAGTTATTAAAAATACAAATATCGCCAAAATCGAACGTGCAAAAATTTTTCTTAAAAACACGTCCGAATACCCCACTGATTTAAACCATACAAAATCGGATGCGGTATTTATAAAAATCAGCATGAACGAAAAAATCACAAACGCCGTCAAACACGACGCAAATATCCGATCACGTATCAGCTCCGCTTTTTTTAAGGGCGGAAGTTTAATTTTTCCTTTTAAAAAAGAATTTATGGGATCCATTCCTATCTCCGCTATGTACATCCCGAAAACATCGGGATTTTTTATATGTTTTTCTAAATTGCAATATAAAGTTGAACCGTTTTATAAAATTATTAAATTCTATTCAATATTCCCTAAAGCCGTTTTAAGGTTCAATATTTCTTCTTCGGATAAGGTTATGCCTTTTCCCATTCGTGTATGATCTTCGTTCCATTCTCTTATGACGTATTTGCCGTCTCTGCCGTTCCACGATACTATGTTAAGTTCTTTATTCCATCCGGACGGTTTGCTTGAAAGTACGGCTATATTTTTAACTATCTCAAATTTAATTTCACTCATTTTTATCTCCTTTAAGTTTTTCGCATATTTGTTTTAAAGTATCTTCCGTTTTGCCGTTCGCCATAATTATTATACGGCGTTCATTCGAATTTTCATATAGTATCTGCATATCAATTCGGTCGGGCGGCAGAAGATTTAATATCATATCCGCCCACTCCACCACGATTACGCCTTGTTTTCCCAAATATTCATCAAATCCTATGTCCGTCATTTCCTGTTCATTTCGGACACGATATGCGTCAAAATGGTATAATTTGAGCCTCCCTGTATATTCTTCGGCTATAACGAACGTGGGACTGGTAACGGTGTCGGAAATTTCCAAACCCTCAGCAATATATTTGGTGAGTGTGGTTTTGCCCGCTCCTAAATCGCCCGTCATAGCTATAAACAGCGTTGTATCCGCACATTGCCCGATTGCTCGTCCTAAATTTTTTATAAAATTAATATCACAATGTTCAAATGTTTTTATCATAATTTTCCCACGACCATAATTACTAAGTTCAATAAAAAATGCAGTATCGGTTTTTACTTTTTTAAAAATTAAATTTTTGAAGGTCCCCAAGCATACCGCATTCCTTAACGTTCACCGGTATGCATCGGTATTATACGGAAAATAAAACATTAGTTTTTATGTTATTCAGTGCGTTGCAAAAACTGCGGCATCGGTTAGACAAGTTCATAAATAATTTGTGTCGTATCCGATGCCGATTATTTTTTATCTGCTAATTCTTTCAAAACTTAAAAATCTCGTGCCTTGAAAAGTAAGTTTGCCGATATCTCCTTCCGAGAGCATTCCAT
The DNA here is from genome assembly GCA_947254385.1 of uncultured Filifactor sp. Lineage (GTDB taxonomy): Bacteria > Bacillota > Clostridia > Peptostreptococcales > Filifactoraceae > CAMYCP01. Next base: position 7,920 of record CAMYCP010000037.1, read on the forward strand.
ATTCACGTCCGCTTAGACGAAGTTCCATCCTGTCGCCGCTTTCAACTTCAAAGGTTACATAATAAGTTGTGCTTGCCATTGTGTTTGCTCCGCCGCCACTTACCCGTTGCCTTTTAGCAACTGCCGTCGCCGCAACTGTGAGCCTCGGTGAATCGTTGTTCTTTTTCCATTCGCCTACATTTTTGAAAATAACTATTATGAATAAAGTCATTACGATTAAAACCATCAAGGAAAAAAATGAGAATGGAAAGCCGAATCCCAAATTAACCATTTAATCCACCTCTTTTTAAAATGCTATGTGATGTGTGAGGGCTATTATACACAATATTATTGAGAGCGGTGTGTATATCCATTTGCCTATAAAATGCCAGCGTTCTCCCTGCTTTTTAGCGGCTCCCACATTGATTTCATCAAGAAGGGTTTGTTTATCCAGTATCCAAAACCACGAAAGCGCACCTATACTTGCACCGATCGGAATGATGTAAATTGAAACGAGATCCATCCAATTCCCCCATCCGCCCATTATAGTGCCTTCAGTTTCGGCTATAGGTTCCATAAACACGCCCACTGCAAATGTTATGATACATAATGCAATTAATACCGTACGACGGTTAAGTTTTTCAAATTTATACAGTATTGATTCCACAACGACTTCAAACATATTTTGTAATGACGTTATCCCGCCGAAAACTACCGCCGTATACAGTATCACGGCGAATACTCCGCCCGCCGGTACACTTTGAAGAACCGTAGGCAAAGTTACAAAGAGTAGCCCCGGCCCGCCACCGGGATCCAAGGAAAAAGCGAATGCCGCAGGTATCATCACGAGTGCCGCAACCAAAGCCGCCAAAGTATCGAAAATCGCCGTGTTTTTAGCGCCGTACACTATATCCTCATCTTTACTCAGATAAGAACCGTACACTATCATTCCCGAACCGGTTATGGAAAGCGAAAAAAATGCCTGTCCCATCGCCCAGACCCATGTCATCGGATCTTTTAATTTTTCCCATTCAGGAGTGAACAAAAATTTATATCCGTCCAATGCGTTGGGAAGTAACGCCACCCTTATTGCCAAAATTACAAACAGAAAGAAAAAGAACGGCATCATGATTTTATTGCTTTTTTCTATCCCGCCCGTGCCTATTATCAAAGTTACTCCTGTAATTACGATTATCAAAGCATGATACCAAAGCACGGAATAATTTTTAAAAGCGAACGAATTAAACCAGTTTTCAGGATTTACATTCATCAAAACCCCGCTTAAAGAATCCGCCAGAGCTTTTAATACATAAGATATTATGACGGCGTAACCTATAGCTATGCACACCGAGCCTAAAAGCGGCAGATAGCCCATAACTTTGCCGATTTTTTTAAATTTAAAATCACGCCATGCACGTGCATAAGAACCCAAAGGACCTGTCCCTGAAAGCCTGCCTATGGCATATTCCGCACTCAAGCCGACGTAGCTGAAGATAAACACGAAACACAAGTAGGCGATAAGAAACGCACCCCCTCCGTTTGACCCGAGTTTATACGAAAACCCCCATACGTTTGCCATACCTACGGCCGAGCCTACGCACGCAATTATAAATCCCCATTTGGATTTAAATAAGGTTCTCTTGTCATCCTTCATGTCTACCTCCTTCAAAATTAAAAAATAGTACGAACACATATAATGAAATCCTGTCAAGATAACTTTCATCCATATCTTAAAATACATGGAGTCTGTCTCTTATACACATCTCCGAGCCCACGAGACTCCTGAGCATCTCG
>CAMYCP010000038.1 GCA_947254385.1 uncultured Filifactor sp.
AGATATATATTTTAGGTCGGCTCGTTTCAAAGAAAAAATATCGTTCGGAATTTATCTTTAAAACCGAATTTGAGTTTATTTTTTCGGAAAAATCCACAAAAATATTTTTAAAATATAATTTATCGGTATATTTTCCAAGTCCGAGAGATCGATCAAGGTTTAATACGATTGTGCCTTTCGATTCGATTATTTCAGATATAAAATCTGCATCTTCGCCTTTTATGTATTCAAAATGTATTTCAACATTTCCTCCACAAATCATACCTATGTTTGCGGCGTAATCATCGTTTAAAACATATTCACGGTTCTTTGAAAGTTTTTGTTTCAAAAGTTCTTTAGAGTATCTTACGCTTTCATATTCCAACGCACCGCCACCCACGGTTCCCGCTATTATTCCGCCGTCGGATACCGCCATAACCGCACCGACGTTTGCCGGTGCGGAGCCGTGTTTTGAAAATATAACGGCTAATATGACGCTTTTTCCTGTTTTAAGTTCGTTTAAAATTTGATTTATTTCTTCTCTCATAGTTTATTTTACGTATTGTCCTCTATATTTTTTTATCAGTTTTCCGTCCTTTACAACCAACTCTCCGCCCAAAATTACATCTTTCACCCTGCCCTGCACTTTCATGCCTTCATACGGGGTATAGTCGACATTTTGTTTTTGTTCTTCAGAAGTTATTGTATGTTCGCCGGTTTTTTCATATATTACTATGTCGGCGTCCGAATCTACTTTAAGTATACCCTTTTTCGGATACATTTTATAAAGTTTGGCGGGATTTTCAGCCATCAATTTTACAAATGCAATTTCATCTATGGCTTTACTGTACAAAAGTTTTGTATAACAGATGCTCACACGATGTTCAACGCCGGGTATCCCTCCCGGAATAAGTCTTAAATCGTTGTTCTTTACGATTTTATCCGTGTTGTAATTAAACGGGCAGTGATCGGTCGCCATAGTTTGAATTTCACCGTTAATTATTGCATCATATATCGCTTTTTTGTCGGTTTTACTTCGTGCCGGAGGTGCAAATACGTATTTTGCGGCTTGAGTTCCCGAAAGAGAATACACCGAATCGTCCAGTGTTATATATTGCGGACAGGTTTCAGCAGTTACGGTAACTCCCGCTTGTCGTGCCTTTCTTACTTCATTCAAGCCAAGTTCCGTCGAAAGATGTACTATATGCACGGGATAGTCTATAAGTTTCGCTATATAGCTAAGTCTCGATATCGCTTCCGCCTCAGCCTCAGCAGGGTGTGCTTTACCTTGATTTTGAGGTAGATTTTGTCCGGATTTTACGAGGTCTTCCATTATGCAATCGAGTAAATCCCCGTTTTCACAATGGCTTTCAAGTAACAAGCCCGCTTTTTTCACTTCTTTTAAAATTTTATAAATCTGTTTGTCATTCAGTCTGAAACCGTACGCCATGTAAATTTTAAAGGAAGTTACTCCCAAATCTTCCATTTCATGAATTTCTCTTAAAGTTACATCATCCGCTTTAACAAGTTCCATATGGAATTTGTAGTTGCAGCTTGAGTGTCCTTCAGCATTTTTTAATTCATTTTCAAATGATTGACGTAAAGTAAGCTCCGGCTTGCCGGTCGCAAAGTTTATTATAGTTGTAGTTCCTCCGCAAATTGCGGCGGCAGTTCCGCTTTCATAGTCGTCGGCGGTTTTTGCCAGAGGATTTTCCATCTGCATATGGGTATGTGCGTCTATCATTCCCGGAAATACATAGCATCCCTTTGCATCTATTATTTCAGCATCCGGTGCGTCTATATCGGGTGCTATATTCAATATTTTCGTGCCGTCGGTTAAGATATCAGAAGACAGCACACTGTCCGATACGACAGTTCCGTTTTTTATCAATATCATATATACGGATGCTGAGCCTTAACAGCATCCACCACTCCCTTTAAAGGCTCGGGCAGTTCTTCATAAGTACCGTGGCTTGTTTTACCGTCCCATCTGTAAAAATAATTTGCTCCGTCTTTTAAGTAACCCGTATTGTTTGAATTATTGAACAGTTCTTTAGAGTCAAATACCGTTATTCTGTCCTGATACGGCACGCACGGTTCTATGCAGAAAAATTGACAGTTGCCGCATTCATTGCAAACGGAATCGACGTGCAGAATAATTTTTTTGTCTTCAAGGCTCACAACTTCGTTGGCTCTATTAGGGCATACATTTACACAACTTCTGCATAATATTTTGCAGGCGTAGTTTGAAGAATGTGAGAGTTCGTAAGATTTATGTTTATCGTATTTTTCTCTCTGTTTGGCGGATTTTACATAATTTTTGTCCGTGATGACGCTTTTTGTCATCTCTTTAAGTTTAGCCGTATCGGTCGTTTGGTTTTCTTCAAAGTCAAGAGACAAAAGTTCTTCAGAAAGTTTGGACAAGTTGTTTAAACCTATGGGCTGCAATATTATTGTAGCTACGGTGATAGGCCATACTCCGGCTTTAAATATGTCCGCAATGTTATTTTTATCAGCCCCGCCGGAATAACTTATGGGAAGTTTACCGTCAAATTCTTCAGACAACATTTCAGCTACGGATATTGAGAGCGGATAGAGTGCTTTTCCGGACATATACATATCTTCACCCGGCAATTCGGCGTGATTTATCTTTACCTGAAATGTGTTGGTAAGTTTTACTCCAAATTGCAAGTTCAAACTTTCGGCAAGTTTTAAAAGTCTTTTTATCATAGGTACGGCTTGCGCTTTTTGCATATCGTTGTCAAATTGAGCATGGCCGAATGTGAGATAGTCATATCCCATTTTATCCAGTATTTCACGCACATAATCGTACCCCAGGAGCGTGGGATTGCATTTGATGTAGGTGTTTATTTTCTTTTCTTTCAAAAGATGCTCCGCTATGGATTCTATTTCTTCGGGTTTACAGCCGTGCATGGTGGAAAGTGTGATAGAACCGCATACTTTGGGAGATATGCTTTCTATAAATTCACGATTTATATTTTTAAATTGCGGGAGCATTTCAATCAAGGTGTTTTTACATTCAGCAAACATTTCAGTTTCGGATGCGTCTTTCAAGGTTTCGATAAAAGTGTCTATCGCTTGCGATTTAATGCCTTCCAAGTTATAGCCGCAACTCATGTTAAAGATGAAACCGTCGGGAGAACCGAGTTTTAATTCCTGCGCCATGACTTTGCAGGCAAAATATCCTTTGATGTATTCATCTCTTGCAACTTCCGGACTGAATTCACTCGACCATTCCACGTTGTACGCCTCATCTTCGGCACGTATACACGGTTTGGGTATACCGAGTTCTTCTCCGTACATAGTCTGTACGGTTTTAAGTTCCATGAAACGTGCCCCCGCCGCATAAGATGCAGCTATATTTTGCGCCATTTGAGTGTTGGGTCCTGCCGCAATTCCTAACGGACTTTCCAAGGTTTCACCGAATATGTTGAGTTTTTTTCGTTCGTCTATCTTTACAATTTTAGAGACGTTAAAAATTGTTTTGTTGTTTTCATATTCGCTCAAAATTCTTTCGATTATTTTGCGAAATGGGATAGGGTTCATAATATCGGACATATTTTCTCCTTATCTTATATTTATGTAACGGCGGCAAAAAGCCGCCGTTTTATCAAAAGCTCGGGTACTTGCCATCCCAAACTATATTTCTGTAATTTTCTCCGTCGGTGTCGCCTTCCGTCGAAAAACAAAGGACTACCGAGTTTTCATCCAAGCCTGTCTTATCCTTTATATCTTTAAGTTCGGGATCGCTCATAAGTTTGGAAACAACTCCCGCCGTCACTGCGCCGGATTCTCCCGAAACAACTTTCGGATCGTCTGAAATTCCGTTGCCTAACAGGCGCATACCGTGTGCGGCATACATATCGTCCACAGACATGAAATAATCGGCATATTTGGAAAGTATGGGCCAACCCACCGTTACGGGTTCTCCGCAGTTAAGTCCCGCCATTATGGAATCCAAGTCTCCCGTTACATTGTGAAGTTTGCCGTCCGTTGCGGATGCCGTTTTAAACAGACAGTTGGCTCTATGTGGTTCCACAATTGTTATAATCGGTTTTTCGTCCTTCATGACGTTGGCGAAAAATCCGGTTACGGCGGACGCCAAAGAGCCTACTCCCGCTTGTAAAAATATATGGGTGGGGGTAACTCCTTTTTCTTTAAGTTCGCTATACGCTTCATAAGCCATTGTCATATAGCCTTGCATTATGTTACGGGGGATTTCTTCGTAGCCGTCCCAGGACGTATCTTGAACCAGTATACCGTTGTGTTCCTTGGCGAATTTATCTGCAAGTCGTACGCAGTCATCGTAATTGTAGTCATATATGTCGGCTTCGGCATTTTCTTTTCTTATATTTTCCAAACGTTCTTCAGCCGAGCCTTTAGGCATATAGATACGACATTTCTGTTTCAATTTGTTTGCCGTCCATGCCACTCCTCTGCCATGATTGCCGTCCGTTGCGGAGGCAAAAGTGATTTCTCCGAGAGAATTTCTTACTTCATCAGATATGAGCTTGTCATACGGCATTTCGCTTATGTCTTTGCCCAGTCTGTTAGCAATGTAGTTTCCGATTGCAAACGAACCGCCCAAAACTTTAAAAGCGTTTAAACCGAATCGGTAGGATTCATCTTTGATATAAAAATCTTTTATTCCTCTTTTTTTTGCAAAATTTTTCAAATTTGCAAGAGGTGTTTTTTCATATTGAGGAAAACTTTTGTGAAAGGAAAGCACTTTTTCAGCAGTTTTTAAGTCCAAAAAACTTATGTCCGGATTTTGTTCAGTGTTTTTTTGAACGGTTATTTCTATTTTGTTCAACATAAACCTCCTTACATTTTTTCCCAAATTTCATGTGCAATCTGCTCAGATTCGGCAAAAATTTTATCTTCGTCCACGGTTTGTATGATGCGATCTTTCATTACGAATTTACCGTTTATTATCGTGTCGTTCACCATTCTGCCCGACATCCCGAATATCATATGCCCCGCAAAATTGTCCGCATTCATAGGAGTGTAGTTTTTATACGATAAGGTTATTATGTCTGCATACGCTCCTTTTTTGATTATTCCTACCGGTTTGGCAAAAAATGAGGACGCTATGGACGGATTGTTGATAATTTGCAGTTTAAATGCCTCGTTAAAGCCTACCGTCGGGTCGCAGAGGTGATGGGATTGCAGTATCTTTGCAACTTTTACGGATTCAAACATATCGTTTGTATATGCGTCCGTACCCAAGCCCACTTTTACATTTTTCTTAAGAAGTTGAATTAACGGTGTTACGCCCACGGCGTTGCCCATATTGCTTTCGGGATTGTGAACGACATTTGTTTTTGTATCGGATAAAATTTGTATTTCACGGTTGTTTATGTTGCAACAGTGTACGCACAATGTTTTTTCTCCCAAAAAGTCAAAATCTTCCAAACGTTCAACCACACGTTTGCCGTATTTTTTAAGAGAGTCGTACTCATCTTCTATACCTTCGGCGGTATGCACATGATAGCCCGCATCAAGCCCCGACATGGAAGTTGCAATTTTATGCATGGTTTTATCACTTATCGTAAATGAAGCGTGTATGCCGAAATGTCCGTGTACGAGGTCTTGATTAGAGTTATTGTACTCTTTGATAAAATCTATATTTTCTTTAATTCCTTCATCGGTTTTATCTTCTCCGTCACGATCCGATACTTCATAGCAAAGATCGGATCTTATGCCGATTTTTTTTGAAACTTCCGCAATTTTAAAAAGTGAACCGGTTATATGATAAGGCGACGCATGATGATCTACCATACAGGTAACTCCGTTGCGTACGGATTCAATCATGGTTTGGTATGCGCTAAGTTCGGTATGTTTTAAAGTTAAAAGTTTATCCATACGCCACCATTGATTTTCCAAAATTTCAAGAAAATTGCGCGTCGGTTTGCTTACACTCATTCCTCTGGCAAAGGAAGAATAGATGTGAGTATGCATATTTATCATACCCGGCATTATAACCCTGTTTGAAACGTCGATAAATTCTTCATCGGGATATTTAGTTTTTAATTCTTCACTGTTTCCTACATCGGCTACGGTGTCGCCTTTTATCAAAACGGCTCCGTCCGATATGAAAAGTCTGTCGGGATCATTTGTATACAGCTTACCGTTACCTATCAACATAATTTTCTCCTATGTTTAATCTTGTGTGTATACGGTCGGAAGTAATGCATATACTGCGGCACAAGTTACAAGGTCTTGTCTCCATGTAACTTCGTTGGGTGCGTGTGCCTGATCTTCCGCACCGGGGCCGAAACCTATAACGGGGATATTGTGTCTGCCCATTATAGCCACGCCGTTAGTGGAAAATGTCCATTTATCGACCAACGGTTTGTCGGCTCTCTTTTCCTGTTCTTTCTTTACGGGAGGCGCTATGCGTTTGTCACCGAAAATGCTTTTATATGCACTTTCCATCGCTTTGGTAACTTTGTGATCTTCCGGAATTACCCAAGTCGGGAAATAACATTCCTGTTTATATTCCAAACCTTTCCATGAAGGTCTCGCATAATCGTACATGGTAACTTTGGCTCCGTGTTTTTTTACGGAGGGCAGATCTTCAATTTCTTTTATGCAGGATTGCCACGTTTCTCCCGCCGTCATTCTTCTATCCAAAGATATTGCGCAACCGTCGGCTACGGCACATCTTGAGGGGGAAGTGAAGAAGATTTGTGAAGTTGTAACCGTGCCTCTGCCTAAGAAATTCGCTTCTTTATATTCCGGATTGTATTTTTCATCCAGCATCTTGACAAGTCCTTTGATTTCTACGGAATCATCTGCGGGATTTTCATTTAACTGTTCGATTTCTTTCAGAATGTCCGCCATCTTGTAAATTGCGTTCACTCCTCTTTCGGGTGCGGAGCCGTGGCAAGATACGCCTTGAACTTCCACTCTGATTTCCATTCTGCCCCTTTGACCTCTGTATATCCCGCCGTCGGTGGGTTCGGTGGATACGACAAATTCAGGATGGATATTTTCCTTTTCTATCATATAAAGCCAGCAGTTACCGTCACAATCTTCTTCCTGTACGGAGCCTACCACCAGTACTCTATATTTGTCGTTTAACAGTCCGAGATCTTTCATTATCTTAGCGCCGTAAACAGCGGATACCGTGCCGCCGAGTTGGTCCGAACCGCCGCGTCCGCCGATTGTCGTACCGTCATCATATCCGTCATACGGATCAAAATCCCAGTTGTCTCTGTTGCCTATTCCTACGGTGTCGATATGTCCGTCGAATGCAATTTGAGTTTTGCCGGTACCCATTTCTCCGAGTACGTTGCCTTGTGCATCAATCCATGCTTTGTTAAAGCCTACTTTTTCCATTTCTTCCTTGATGCGATTGGCTTTGTTGCCTTCTTCACAGGATTCACCGTGAAGTTTGATTAAATCTCTTAAAAAACTTGCCATATCTTCTTCATATTTGTGAGCCGCATTTTTTATAGCATCAAAATCAATTTGAGACATAATATACCTCCCGTTTATTTTTATAAAATTTTAAAAAATTAACCGCCGTGCAAATTTGTCTTACTTTATTTAAGTAAGACAAATTCACGAACTGAACGGTATCAGTCATTTATTCTTATTTGGTCTCTGTTCCACAGATATTGCAATTTTTCTTTCGGGTTTTTAACTTTTTGTAAAAATATCATAGCGGCTATTACATACGGTTTAAACGATGCTTGTGTGTAGAGTTCTTTTCTGTAACGATCGAAAACCGTTGCGGCAACTTCGCCGTGTTCACACGAAACGCCGGAGATATCGGCAGGAAGCGGGTGACCGTAGAGGGCTTGACCGTCTTTCGTCGTTTTCATCAATTCTTCCGTAACCGTCCAATCTTGGTGTTCGGCGTTTTGTTTAAGCATTCTTTGTTCAAGTTCGTCTATGCCTTTAAAATCTCCGTTGCCGTAAAGTTCGGTACGTTCTTCCATCATGGCGAAAGATGCCCACGATTTAGGATATACTATATCCGCATCTTTAAACGCATCCTTCATGTCGTGAGAAACTTTAAACGAACCTCCATATTTTTTCGCATTGTCTTCGGCAACTTTAACTACGTCGCCCATAACTTCATAACCTTCCGGATGGGCAAGTACAACGTCCATTCCCAAACGTGTCCACAGTCCTATACCGCCTTGAGGTACGGAGAGCGGTTTACCGTATGAAGGAGAATATGCCCATGTCAAAGCTATCTTCTTACCTTTGAGGCTTTCAAATCCGTCAAAATGATGAGCAAAATGGAGAGAGTCCGCCATCATTTGAGTCGGGTGATCTATATCGCATTGAAGTGATACAACTGTCGGTCTTTGTTCCAATATACCGTCTTTATATCCGATTTTTACGCTATCGGAAAATTCTTTTTGATAGGTGTGACCCTTTCCTATATACATATCGTCTCTTATACCGATAACATCCGCCATAAATGAAACCATGTTGGCGGTTTCAAGCAACGTTTCGCCGTGCGCCATTTGAGATTTTTTTTCATCCAAGTCTTGAACTTCGAGTCCTAAAAGGTTGCAAGCGGATGCAAAAGAAAATCTGGTGCGGGTGGAATTGTCTCTAAAAATCGAAATTCCCAATCCGGAATCGAAAATCCTGGCTGATTTGTTATTTTCTCTGAGTTTTCTTATAGCGTCGGCTATAGTCCAAACCGCATGAAGTTCATCTTGTGTCTTATCCCATGTGAGAAAGAAATCTTCACCGTACATTTTGCTAAAATCCAATTGATCGAGGCGTAACAATAAATCCTTAAATTCCATAAATATCCCTCCGATTAATATTAAATATACTGTAAACCTATGATATAAATTACATACTGTCTCAATCTCAAATACATATTATCTATATTCGCCCGAACCTGTCATTCTTTCAATCTTTCAATTTCTTTGATGTGCCTATAAATCGTTTGCGTTGAAACATCGATCAAATTAGCAACTTTAAGCACTGCACCCTTATAGTTGAATACTCCGAGATTGTAAAGCTGCCTTATGGGATTGTTTTCAATATCCACTTTATTTATAGGTATTGAAACATCACGATACACAAACACGTTTCTTATCATGGTATCCAAAATTTTATCCATGGATTCGTCAAAATAATCACGTTTTAAATTTACATTTTCATCCAGCCCGTAAAGAAACTTCTTGTCAAAGAAATCACGATAACGAATGATATCGGATAAATCATAATTAACGCACAACATACCTTCCAAAACATTTCCGGTTTTTATATAGTACGTGGATGCACGAAAAACTTTTTGATTTGATTCGTTTATAAGAATATAATTTGAAACAAAATCGGTTTTTTCGTAATCCTCTTTCATAATCTTGCTCAAAGCATAACCCGATACGGTATCTCCCACCTTGCGATTGGAAAGTTCACCGTTTTTTATGTAAAGTATGGTACTTTTTTCCCCGTCATAATCTCTCAAAACAACTTCACAATTATCTCCGTTGACTTCCGAGATAAAATTCGCAATAGGAATATACCTGTCGAGAAAATCTTTTTTTGTTTCAAATTCTTCCATGTTTCACCTCCTCATATGTTAAACTTATTATATAATAATTTTTTCTTATAGTCAATATATTGTGAGACTTTTTTCTAAGAAACGTTCAATATTATTC
>CAMYCP010000039.1 GCA_947254385.1 uncultured Filifactor sp.
ATGTTAAAAATATGTTTTTAAAAATTTCTCAGGATTAATTTCAGGGAAGATTTAAAAATTTAATTTTCAAAAAATAAAATATGGATTTTATAATCTTTTCCATTCGATTTTTTTGATTTTTATCATTTTTTAAAGATGCCCTGTATATAGAAATTTCAGGTTGCAAAAAATTATATGTATAATGAAAGGATTTTATTATGGGAAGTTATGTTATAAAACGTGTCGTTTCAATGATTATTACATTATTTTTTGTAACCAGCATAACCTTTTTGATGATGCATTCCGCTCCCGGCAATCCTTTTACCGGTGAAAAAAAGTTGCCTCCGGCTGTAGAAAAAGCTCTTATGGCTAAATTTAATCTGGATCAGCCTATTTCCAAACAGTATGCGGATTATATGAAAGGTATAATGGTCGGTGATTTCGGGCCTTCAATTAAGTATTCCGGCAGAACCGTAGCAAATTTGATAGAAAGCGGTTTTCCCGTATCCGCCGAGCTTGGTGGGTGGGCTTTACTTCTCATAGTAATAGCGGGAATCCCTCTTGGAGTTATCGCCGCACTTAAGCAGGGAACATGGATAGATAAGACTATGATATTTTTTGCCATAGTGGGTGTAACTATTCCGAGTTTCGTACTTGCTACTCTCCTCATTTATTTTTTCGGGGTTAAACTTAAAATTTTGCCGACTTCGCGCTGGGTCAATTGGAAAAGTAAGATTATGCCCGTTATAGCACTTGGGATAAGTTCTATAGCTTATGTAGCGAGACTTACACGTTCCACGATGCTTGAGGTTATAAATCAGGATTATATACGTACCGCAAGGGCGAAAGGTTTGTCGGAAAGCAAAGTGGTATTCAAACACGCGCTTAAAAATGCGCTTATTCCGGTAGTTACCTATTTGGGACCTTTGGCGGCCGCTATTTTGACGGGATCTTTCATAATTGAAAAAATATTTGCCGTGCCCGGCATGGGCAGGATGTTCGTGGACAGTATAACTAACCGTGACTATACGGTAATCATGGGGGTTACGATATTTTACGCCGTTATACTGGTAGTTGTTATATTTATTGTGGATATGATATACGGTTTAATTGATCCGAGAATCAAGCTTAATAAATAAGGAGCGTTAAATGGAGAGTATAAATCAAATTCAGTTTAAAAAAGACGATTTTGAACCGATACCTAAAAGTGAACGCGATGCCGAAAAAATAGTCAGACCTTCGCTCACTTATTGGGAAGATGTTTGGCGTCGGTTAAAAGAAAATAAAATAGCCATGGTTTCCATGTTTTTTCTTATATTAACGCTTATAGCCGTCTTCATACTGCCGCATTTTTATCCGTATGCGTACGATGCGCAAGATTTGGCAAATACGAACCAAGCGCCTACCGCTGAACATATTTTTGGCACCGATTCACACGGACGGGATTTGTTTATAAGAGTTATATACGGCACGAGAATTTCTTTGGTTGTAGGAATTGTCGCATCTATAATAAATCTTACAATCGGAGTTGTATACGGTGGAATCTCCGGATATTCGGGAGGAATTGTCGACAATATAATGATGCGTATTGTCGATATATTAAGTACCATTCCTTTGACATTGTATGTTATACTGCTCATGGTCTGGATGCCCGAGGGGAAAGGTATGAAAAGCATACTTATCGCAATCGGTACTATCTATTGGATAGGGATGGCGCGGATAGTTCGGGGACAGATTTTTTCCCTTAAGGAACAGGAATATGTCATGGCGGCACGTGTACTTGGAGCGTCCGATATGCGTATTTTGTTTAAGCACCTTATTCCAAATTCCATGGGGCCTATAATCGTGAGTATGACTATGTCCATACCGTCCGCAATATTCACCGAGGCGTTTTTATCGTTTATAGGACTTGGAATATCTGCACCGCAAGCCTCACTTGGAAGTTTGTGCAATGATGTTTTGAGTAAGTTTTCTATTTATCCGCATCTTCTGTTTTTTCCGGCGTTGGCGCTCTGCTTGATAATACTGGCGTTCAACTTTTTAGGCGACGGACTTAGAGATGCTTTGGATCCGAAAATGCGAAAATAACGGGAGATATAGATGAGTAATAGATTATTGGAAGTAAAAGATCTCCATACGTCTTTTTTTACGCACGTAGGAGAAGTTAAGGCGATACGAGGAGTGGATTTTTACCTTGACGAAGGAGAGGCAATCGGAATAGTAGGCGAGTCGGGATCGGGAAAATCGGTCACGTCTCTTTCCATAATGCAGCTTTTGGTTTACCCCGGTAAGGTCGTAGGCGGTGAAATCATCTTTAAAGGTGAAGATATCGCCAAGTATTCAAACAAAGCTATGAGAAAAATCAGAGGAAATGAAATATCCATGATATTTCAAGACCCGATGACGTCGTTAAATCCGGTTTTTACCATAGGAAATCAGATAATAGAGGCGATACGTACACACCAAAGTGCGGATAAAAGAGGCGCTGAACAAAAAGCGATAGAAATGCTCAGAAAAGTCGGCATACCTTCGCCCGAAAAACGTATCAATCAGTATCCTCACGAATTTTCAGGCGGAATGCGACAAAGAGCCATGATTGCGATGGCGCTTTCATGTGAACCCTCACTTTTGATAGCCGACGAACCGACAACCGCCCTCGATGTAACGATACAAGCTCAAATTCTGGAGCTTATGAAAGATTTAAAAAAGGAACTTAACACCTCAATAATTCTTATAACTCACGATCTGGGAGTTGTAGCGGATGTATGCACCAGAATAATAGTCATGTACGGCGGGCTTATAATGGAAGAAGGGACGACCGAAGAAATATTTTATGATCCCAAGCATCCGTACACAATGGGACTTTTAAAATCCATACCCAAAATGCAAAGCAAAGAAAAAAAAGAAAGATTGATCCCCATAGACGGAACTCCGCCGGATCTTTTAAAACCCCCGGCAGGTTGTCCGTTTGCACCGCGTTGTGACTATGCCATGAAAATATGCATGAAAACTCTGCCGCCTTTTGTAAACCTTACCGGAACACATCGTTCCTCTTGCTGGCTCTTAAATGAAAAAGCTCCCGTAATAGATGGATTTAATAAGGAGGCGGGACGTGCTTAAAGAAAATGCGGAAGTATTGATTGAAATTCAAAATTTAAAAAAATATTTTGAAGTTAAAAGCTCACGACTTTTTGGAGAAAAAAAATATGTACAGGCGGTCGACGATGTAAGTTTCAGTATCCATAAAGGAGAAACTTTCGGGCTGGTAGGAGAATCGGGGTGCGGAAAATCCACTACCGGACGCACGATAATACGGCTCTATGAAATCACATCCGGCAAAATAATCTTTAAAGGAAATGATATAACCAAACTTTCAAATTCCGCCATGCAGGAATATAGAAAACTCATGCAGATGATATTTCAAGACCCTTACGCCTCACTTAACTCACGTATGACGGTAGGGGATATTATCCGTGAACCTTTGGATATTCATAATATCGGCAGTAAAGCGGAACGTGTCGAAATAATCCATTCACTTCTGGATGCGGTAGGGCTGAACCATGATCACGCCGCACGTTATCCGCACGAATTTTCAGGCGGACAGAGACAACGTATAGGAATTGCGCGTGCTTTGGCGGTAAAACCGGAATTTATAATATGCGACGAACCGATATCGGCGCTCGACGTCTCCATTCAGGCGCAAGTTGTGAATATGCTTGAAGACTTGCAGGAAGAAAGAGGATTGACGTATTTATTTATAGCGCACGATTTGTCCATGGTGCGCCACATATCGGACAGAATAGGGGTAATGTACCTCGGCAAAATGGCGGAACTTGCCGAATCGGACGAACTTTATACTCATCCCGTACATCCTTATACCAAGGCGCTCCTTTCCGCAATTCCGATCCCTGATCCCGACAAAGCGAAAGAAAGTCATAGGATACTTTTACAGGGGGATGTGCCGAGTCCTATCAATCCGCCGAGCGGCTGCAGATTCAGGACGAGATGCAACTATGCAACGGAAAAATGTGCCGAAACTGAACCTGTTTTTAAAGAAGTGTCACCCGGACATTTTGCGGCGTGTCATTTACTTGATTGAGATTTTGTTATTCGGGCTTATAGAGCCTTAATATAAAAAACATTTATAGGAGGTATAACCTTGAAGAAAAAAATTACAGCATTGGCACTTGCGGCAGTTTTAGGAATAACTATGCTTGCAGGTTGCGGTAAAACGACCGAGAATCCGCCGGCAAAAACCGATACCGGTGAAAAAACCGAAGAAACGGCAAAAGCGGGTGGAATAATAACACACAACTTATTTTCCGATCCCAAGAGTATCGACCCGGCACTTAACACCGCAACGGACGGACACCAAGTCATCCAAACCGTATTTGAAGGCTTGTGCCGTGTAGATGACAAAGCACAACCATTGCCCGGCGTAGCTGAAAAATGGGATATAAGCGACGACAAACTCACTTATACTTTTCATTTGAGAGATTCGAAATGGTCGGACGGACAACCCGTGACCGCACAAGATTTTGAATATGCATGGAAACGTGCAATAGATCCTGCAACTGCCGCTGAATATGCATACCAACTCTACTATGTTAAAAATGCCGAAAAAATCAACAAAGGTGAAGCTAAACCCGAAGAACTCGGCGTTAAAGCTATAGACGACAAAACATTGGAAGTTACTTTGGGAAGCGAAACCCCTTATTTCTTGCAACTTATGGCTTTTCCGATATATTTTCCGGTAAGAAAAGATATAGTTGAAAAAGATCCTGAAGGCTGGGCGCTTAATATGGATACCTACATCGGAAACGGACCTTTCAAAGCTGTTGAATGGAGCCATGACGATGTACTCAAAACCGTAAAGAATGAAAATTATTATGATGCCGACAAAGTTAAACTTGAAGGCGTAAACTATGTAATGATAAATGAAGCCTCCACATCTTTCTCGGCATTTCAATCAGGAGAAATAGATTTTATGGAAAGTGTTCCTCCTGAACAAATAGAAATACTTCAAAAAGAAAATAACCCCGACTTTAAAATCTACCCGTTCTTAGGAGATTATTTCTATTGCTTTAACGTAAACGCAAAACCGGTAGACGATCCTAAAGTAAGAAGAGCTTTAACTTATGCAATCGATCGTCAAGCTATAATAGACAACGTTACCAAAGCCGGACAAGCGCCCGCTAAAGGCTTTACTCCGACCGGAATATATCTTTCGGACGGCAAAACCGATTTTCAACAAAGTGTAGGCGACTATGGTATGCCTTCCGATTTAAGCAAAGTTGACGAAGCTAAAAAACTTTTAGCCGAAGCCGGATATCCGGACGGTAAAGGTTTCCCGACAATTGAAATCCTTTACAACACAAACGAAGGACACAAAGCTATTGCAGAAGCGATACAAGCAATGTGGAAAGAAAATCTCGGCATTAACGTTGAACTTAGAAACGAAGAATGGAAAGTATTTCAAACTTCCAGAAATCAAAAACAATACATTGTTGCACGTCACGGTTGGATAGGCGACTATGTAGATCCGATGACCTTCCTTGATCTGTGGGTAACCGACGGTGGAAACAACGATGCCGGATATAGCAATCCTGAATACGATAAACTAATCGCTGCGGCTAAACATTCAAGCGGTCCTGAGAGAGATGAAAGCATGAAGAAAGCCGAAGCTATATTGATGGAAGATTTGCCCGTTATGCCGATCTATTACTATACGAATGCCTGCATGATTCGTCATACCATTAAAAATGCACCTAAATCCATGATCGGACCTGTAGACTATAGAGAAGCATATATAGTTGAAGAATAAAAAGCTGAGACATTGGTTAAAATTTATAAGTTATGCGTTCTTTTTACCTTCTCTTTGCGCATAATTTAAAGTAAGAAATTTATATTAAAAGCCGTGAGATTTTAAAAAAATTATATCTTGCGGCTTTTAATTTTAAAAAAATTATTGTGGGGAAGTGGATAAAATATTAAAATGAAAATATATTATGAACTTTTCATCGTATTTTTTAAAATAGGGTTGTTTACATTGGGTGGCGGATTCGCTATGGTGCCTATGATACAACAGGAAATAGTTTTTCATAGGCAGTGGATAAAAGATGAAGAATTCTTAAATCTGCTTGCACTGGCGCAAAGTTCCCCGGGGCCTATAGCCGTAAATATATCGGTATTTGTAGGTTATACCATAAAAGGACTTATCGGTATGATTGCGACGACTTTGGGTTGTATTCTGCCGTCATTTTTAATAATAATTTCAATTGCAATATTTTTTGCGGGTGTACAGAATAATCCGTATGTAGTAAGCGCTTTTAAGGCGATACGTCCCGCCGTGGTGTCTCTTATTGCGGGTTCGGTAGTAACTATGGCAAAAAGCGCTGGAATTAAAAAATATCAATATTTGATACCTTTAATCGTGACCTTGGCGGTAGGCGTCTTTAAATTAAGCCCGATTTTGGTAATAATTATATCTGCCGTAACCGGCATAATTTATTACGGGAGGAAAAATGATCTATCTTAAATTATTTTTAACTTTCTTTAAAATCGGACTGTTCAGTTTCGGTGGCGGTTATGCGATGCTTCCGATGATAAAAAATGAAATCGTAAATATGAACGGTTGGCTTACGCTGATTGAATTTACAAATATTGTAGCCATATCCCAAGTTACTCCGGGACCGATTGCGATAAACAGTGCAACCTATGTAGGTTACACGGTTACTCAAAATGTTTTCGGGGCGGTTGTTTCGACATTCGGAGTATCTTTGCCATCAATTATAGTTATGCTGATACTTTGCAAATTTGTCCTTAAATTTAAGGATAACATGACTTTGAAGAATGCGTTTAAAGGCTTAAGACCCACTGTAGTCGGACTTATACTTGCGGCGGCGGTTATGCTTATAAATAAAGTCAATTTTATAGACTATAAAAGTGTTGTTATTTTTTTGGTGAGCTTGTTTTTATTTTTGAAATATAATTTAAATCCGATACTTATGTTACTCGGCTCCGCAATTGTCGGCCTTTTGATATATTGACGATTAAAATATTTTATATTGATTTTTTAAAAAATGTAGTATGTAATCTTAAGCAGAATTTAACATAAATTTCATTACAAAAATTTCTAATGTAAAAATTAATACTGCAATTTCTTATGCAATGTAAGATAATATATAAAATAAAAAAAACGTTCAAAATATAAAACTGCGGTATAATTTTTTAAAATCGTATAAACATGAAAGTTACAGGTGATGCATTTTGAATTTAAGCCCTCAATTTATAGAAGAAGTAAAAGAAAGAACAGACATTCTCGATTTAATTTCATCTTATGTGGAACTTAAAGGCAGAGGCAAAACCTACAAGGGGCTTTGCCCCTTTCATAGTGAAAAGACGCCGTCCTTTACCGTAAACACGACCGATCAATACTACAAATGTTTCGGCTGTCAAAAAGGAGGCGACGCGATAAATTTCGTCATGGAAATCGAACGGCTTTCGTTTTACGAGGCGGTAAAATTTTTAGCCGAGAGATGTAATATGGAGATGCCGAAATCTGAGATTTATGATGAACAATCTGAAATACAAAGAAAAACATTGCTGGATTTAAATGTCGACTGCGCCAAATTTTACCGCAAGTGCCTGTTTGAAAATGAGCGTGCAATGAAATATCTAAAAGAACGTAAAGTTTCCGACGCCATGATACGTAAATTCGGGCTGGGATATGCGCCTTTCGGCAATTTGATATCGGAAAACTTTAAAGATAAATACGGACTTGAATTTATGGAAGAAAGCGGAATTTTAAAAAAGATAGATAATCAATATAAAGATAAATTTATCAACCGCATAATGTTTCCGATCTTTAACTATCGGGGCAAAGTTATCGGCTTTGGAGGAAGATCTTTGGATACTTACGGACCTAAATATTTAAATTCTCCGGAAACGGAAATTTTTCACAAGAAAAATAACCTCTATGCCTTCAATTTTGCAAAAAAGAGTTCAATAAAAGACTCCGTCATACTTGCGGAGGGGTACATGGATGTAATAACATTGTATCAATACGGCTTTGACAATGCGGTTGCCTCCCTCGGTACGGCGTTTACACCCGAACAGGCAAAAGTTCTTAAAGCCAAAGGTATTAAAAAAGTATATATCTCTTACGATTCCGATACGGCAGGTCAAAACGCCGCACTTAAAGCTGTTCCGTTACTGCTTGAAGTCGGAATTGCTCCGTTTGTAGTAAATATGCCGGGGGAAAAAGATCCGGACGATTTTTTAAAACAACACGGCGCCGAAAGTTACAAAAAATCTATGTTAAATGCGCTCAATTTTTTAGCTTTTAAGATAAACTACATCAAGAAAGGGTATGATTTAACAATAGATAATCAAAAAAATGAATATGCACGCAAAATATGCGGTATACTCAAAGAAGCGGAAAAACAAGGCAGGCATATCTTAGTTGAAGAAGAGATTAAAAATCTTTCCTTTGATACGGGTATATCCGTTAAAGCGATCGGACAGACCGTTTACGGTAAATATTTCAGTCCCAAACGGTTTAAAGAAATTGACCGAACAACTTCCGCAGAAACATTGCATATAGATCCGGACAAGCCCAGGCTTAAGAGGGAAAACCAACTTCTCAAGTTTTTGTCTAATCATCCGGAATATACATGGGATAAGAATTTTGACGACTTCGTATTTACCGAAGGAAATTTTTCTGCGTTTAAAAACATCTGGGACGGGATTGAAAGCGAAAAATGTGAAGATGAAATTTCCGTCGAAGACGGCGTTTTGCTTTTAGAGACCGTATATAGAGATTCGGTTAAAAAACGGATTGAAGAATTGACAATTGAACAGAAAAAAGCGTATAATCCCGATGAGCAACTTAAAATAGGCATACGCATAATAGAATTGCAAAGGAAACTTAAATAGAGTTTTGTTTGAATAAGGGAGGCAATGGACGTGAAAAAAAATGACAACGAATCCGGCAAATCGGACGAAATAAAAAAACTTAAAATTTTACTTGAAAAAGGTAAGAAAAAAGGCACGTTGACTTACGGCGAATTATCGGAAGCACTGGAAAATTGCGAATTTGATAAGGACGACATAGAAAATACATACGATACTTTTGATCAACTCGGAATTGAACTTATATACGACAGCGAAGTTAAAGATGCGGATTTAAATTCCATAGATGTAGTAAATCCGGATAAAGAAATCGATCTTGACGATAACAACTCCTCCAAAAGTAACGTATCTCAAACGGTAAGTATCGCCGTGGACGATCCCGTGCGTATGTATTTAAAAGAAATAGGCAGAATACCGCTTTTGAATGTGGAACAGGAAATAGAACTTGCACAAAAAAATGAAAGCGGTGACCCCCGTGCTAAAAAGAAACTGGTGGAGGCGAATTTACGTCTTGTCGTTTCAATAGCTAAACGTTATTTAGGTAGAGGCATGGGCTTTTTGGACTTAATTCAGGAAGGCAATCTCGGACTTATTAAAGCC
>CAMYCP010000040.1 GCA_947254385.1 uncultured Filifactor sp.
TGAATTGCATAATAAATTGTAGTATCAATTTTCAGTTTAAATTTTTGTAATACAAATTTATATAAAATTGGTTAGATATAATACTACATTTTTTAAAGCTAATCGATATTAATGATTTTTCTACCGGGTTTAGTATTATCGTAATTTTGTATAAAAAGCGGATATATAAAAATCGGTACGAAGTTTTTAAGCCTTCGCACCGATTAAATTTCGGGAATTAAAATTCCTAATTATAAATGTTTACACCAAGTTGCACAATAAATAGCAGATTAGTTTTAACGAAAATTTTTATATAATTTTATCATAGATTCCACTTAAGACGGCATACTGATTTCTAAAAGTAAATCGGTATTATATGTTTTCAGAGAGGAAAAACACGCCCGTAAATGTAGGGCCGGTATGCGCCACTATCGTAGGGCCGACCTTGCCGGTTACAAATTTTGTAACGCCGTATTTTTCCATTATGGTTTCTTTTAACGTGTTTAAAAAACTGTCGTCGTCACCGCAGTTTAAAAACACGGTTTGGCCGGAGATGTCTTTGCCGTTAGTTTCGCTTTCGATGTATTTAAGCACGGAGAGGAGCAGTTTCTTTTCTCCTCTTGCTCTGTCCTTGACTTTCAAGTAACCGTCTTTGTCTATTATCAGCATGGGTTTTATATTGAGGGCGCTGCCGATTACCGAGGCTGTACGGGATATTCTGCCGCCGCGGTACAAAAATTCCATTTCTCCGACCGTAAATACGTGTCTTACGGAATCTACCAGATTGTTTGCAAATTCGGTTATTTCTTCCAAAGTTACATCGGTTTTGAGTTTTTCGGCTAAACGATACAAGATGAGAGCGTATCCAAATGTTGCCGCCTTCGAGTCCACGACCGATATTTTAAAGTCGGGGGACTCTTCTTTTATCATATCCGCCGCACTTATGCAGGTTTTATATGTGCCGGAGATGCCTGAAGACATGGTAAGACAAAGCACGGGGATATTTTGCGCCGCACATTTTTTAAATATTTCATCGTAGGCGTTCAGCGTTATTTGGGAGGTTTTGAATATTTCTCCCGCACGCATTCTCTTATATATATCTTCGGCAAAAATATCCACGTTGTCTCTATATGTATTGCCGTTGGAATTTACACTTACGGGGAGTATAGTTATACCGAGTTCTTCCGCAATTTTCGGTTCTATATCGCACGCACTGTCGGCGATTAATTTTATGTTCATAGCTATCCTTTCTTAAAAAATAATTAAAATTATTATATCAGACATGACGGCAATCGTGCAAATTTTTTTCAGTATACAGCAAAAACAAACATAATATAAGACACGCACTTTCGGAAAAAGTGGGCGACAGCCAGATGGAATATTCAAACGGGAGCATTACCGAAATTTTAAGTGCGATATATACGGCTATTATTCCGCGACATACGGAAATAACGGCAGACTGTAAGGCTTTGCCTTTAGCTGAAAAATATCCGCCTATGAGTATATTAAATCCCGATAAAGAAAATGACAGGCCGAATACTTTAAGAGCTTTTGTTGTGTAGCTGAATACAAAGATATCATCCGCTTTTAAAAAAATAGCAGTGATTTTATCCGCAAATACAAAAATGGTTGATATCGCCGCAATCGAAAATACAAATACCGTAAAAACGGCGTATTTAAATAATCGATTGTATACGGTGGGCTCATTTTTCCCCAAATGATAGCTTATTAGCGGTTGTACACCTTGAGTCACTCCCGCCATGGTCATGTTTACGAACAGGGCGGTATACGATACGACGGTGTAGGAGACGAGAGCAAATTCGCCCACGTATTTAAGCAGGAAATGGTTATAGAGTAAAATTACCGTACTTACGGAAATTTCCGATATAAAATCCCCCAAGCCTATCGGCAGGACTTTTTTGTATATCGAAAAATCCGGTTTAAATTTCATAAATTTAAGTTTTGATTCATGTGATAAAAAATGTAAAAAAAACAAAGAAAACGACACCGCTTGCGCTATACCCGTAGCGTATGCCGCTCCGCTTATTCCTAAGTGAAATATCGCCACAAAAACATAATCGAGTACTATGTTCGTGATTGCGGACGAAGTTACGCCTATTGCGGAAATTATCGGAAAACCGTCGGTTTTCACCATTATTTCCATAATGTAGGATAAAATAAAAAAACTGTTGAATAGTGATATTATGGAGATGTATTTGGCAGAGTCTTCAATAAGTGAATCGGGCGCTCCCAAAAATGAAACGATATTGTACAAATTTACGCGGACGAACACGTAAAACAAAACGGAAAACAAAAGACTTGCCATAAAAGTAAAAGTAAAGAGTTTGCCGGCGTTTACTTTTTCGCCCCGACCGAGAAAAATTCCGGCTAATGTCGCCGTACCGCGCGATGGGAGCATTGCCAGAGCAAATATGAAGTTTACGAACGGCATACATATATTTACCGCCGCCAGAGCTTCTTTGCCGACAAACTTTGCCACAAAAAAGCCGTCCACCACCGTGTACATTGAGAAAACAATCATTGAGAGTACGGACGGCAACATGAAACGCATAAATTTTTTCTTTAAATCTGAAATATTAAAACTTCCCTTCATTTGACATATATTTATTGTAACATAAAAAAGCAAGTATATTACTTTTGATTTTTTGCAAAAAAAGTTCCTCTAAATTCAGAGGAACTTTTTATATCTCTTATGCAGGGAAAATTAAGTGAGCTACAGGCGCTACTATTAAGAGGCTTATGATTGTTCTTTCAAGGAAAATTATAAAGAGGTCCACTATGTTTACCGGCAGTTTTGAACCTAAGATAAGTCCGCCGACTTCCGAAAGATATATAAGTTGTGTAACCGATATTACCGCTACGATAAATTTGGTCATTTGAGATGTTGCGCCTTCGGCTATGATTATTGCCGGAGTGAACATATCGGTAAAGCCGACTATCATTGTTTTGGATGCTATTTCGGCTTCGGGAATTTGAAGTAAATTTAAAAGCGGCATGAAGGGTTTGCCGAGGATTGTAAATATTTCCGTGTTATTTGCAAGCACCAGAGCTATCGTACCTATCGCCATAACTACCGGCATAACGCCGAACCACATTCCAATGGCATTTTTCATTCCGTTTGAGAAAAATTCTCCGATCCCTTTGTGTTCGGATACTCTTTTTAAAGCGAGGTGCAATCCGTATTCTGAAGAAGAAGAAAATCCTGCGGGGATATCTTCCGGAATGGCTCTGTCTTTTACGAGGTAAGAATCCGGTTTAAGAGAAAGGGGCGGTATTCTCGGGCATACTATAGCGCATACCACACCTACGGCGCAGATTAAAAGATAGTATATCCCGAAATATTTCATAAGATCGACTTGTGTCAAAACTACGATGCTGAATGTTATGGATACGGCGGAGAAAGTCGTCGCTATAATTGATGCTTCTCTTGCCGAATAATATCCGCCTTCATATTGATTGCAGGTGAGCATAACGCCGAGCGTACCGTCGCCTATCCACGAAGTGAAACAGTCTACCGCGGCTCTTCCGGGAATTTTAAAGAGGGGACGCATAGCTTTGGTGAGCAGTGCGCCGACATATTCCAACAGACCGAAGTCTAAGAGGAGAGGAAGGAGCAGTGCCGCAATTAAAAAGATTATAACAAGCACGGTGAGCAAATCTCCAAGGACGAAACCTCCCGCTCCGCCATCGGTTATCATATGAATAATTCCGGTATCGTTTTCTCCTGTCGACACTTTCAAATATGTGAGCCAGATGAATACAGCCCCGAGCACTCTTATAGCCACCCATATCGGTGTGGTTGAAAAAGTATCTTTTAAAAGTTCGTTTTTAGTTATAAAATCCGGTTTCGTCAAAGCTATAATCGACATTATTGCGGATACGGTGACGATGATTACGCATAACAGAGGTAAAACGCCGCTTATTGCATTACCGATAATGTCCGCCAGAATCTTAACGCATATTGTCCAGTCTTCGCCTTTTTTAACGGGAATCATAAAGAGAATTATCCCGATTATGGACGGAATTAGAAATTGCATCATATACTTTGATTTTTTTTCAGGGTCCAACTTAGTGTAGTTTTGAATCGGATCGTTTTTTTTGAAATTATTGCTCGAATCCATTTTAAAGCTCCTTTCGTATTTCTATACGATTATAAATTTTCTCTTTCAAACGGCATGGACATACATCTCGGACCCCCACGGCCTCTTGAAAGTTCACTTGACGGCATGATATGAAGTTTTATTCCGGCTTTTTCTAAAAGTTCATTTGTAACGTGGTTGCGTTCGTATACTATTACTTCACCCGGAGCTATGGCAAGCGTATTTGCTCCGTCGTTCCACTGTTCTCTGGCCCCGGCTATGATGTCGTCTCCGCCGCAACGTATCAACGTAACTTTATCAAGACCTAAAGCGTCGGCTAAAATTTGGTCGAGTTCTTTGCTTTCTTCGACTATCTTTAAACTTCCGCCTGCGCCTTTGGAAATTGAATATACGGTTAAAGGCCCTTCAATTTCAGGGTGAATGGTGAATTTATCGTAATCTATCATGGTAAATACAGTATCCAGGTGCATAAACGCACGTTTTACCGGAATTTTAAGCGCCAGTACTTTTTTAAACGTATTGTCGGCATTAAAGATATTCTTTGCGAGTTCTTCCACGGCGGCGGCATCGGTACGTTGAGATATACCTATCGCCAACACTTCTTCGGATAGGATAAGTTCATCTCCGCCTTCTACTGAAGAAGGTAAAGCCCTGTCGTACCAATGATTTTTACAAGCGTCTTTCCATATGGGATGATATTTAAAAATATATTTTGCAAAAAGTGTTTCTCTTCTTCTGGTTTCGTTTCTCATATGGTTTAGCGAAACGCCGTCACCTATGGTTGCAAACGGGTCACGTGTAAAATATAAATTCGGCATCGGATCTATTATAAACGGATAAGTCGAATCCACCATATCGGCCAATGTCGTCTTTTGATATGATGGAAGTTCACGCTTTTTAATCCCCTCCATCATCTTTATGACCATATCGTAGTCATTATCTATGTTAAGCAAAAACTCCTTCACGACGGCTTTTTTCTTTTCGCCCTCGATGTTGGCTTCCGCTATATATTCATTAAGAAAATCGTCTTTTACTTTCGCATCCGTAAGCGATTCGGCGGCAAGATTTTCAAGATACAAAACCTCCACGCCGTTATCTTTAAGTATTTTTGCGAAAGCGTCATGTTCCTCTCTTGCAACTTTTAGGAACGGAATATCATCAAACAGCAGACGATCCAAAAGATCGGGCGTGAGATTTTCAATTTCCTCCCCCGGTCTGTGTAACATTACAGTCTTGAGTTTACCGATTTCGGAATAAACGTTAAGGCTACGCCTGTCCATAAAAAATCACCTTGTCCTTTCAATAAAATTGATAATTATGCAAACACAAAAGATATAAATTATCTTTGTCAATATAATAACATATAAAATTTAAAAAAGAAATCGTTTTTTTATAAAGAAAAAAATCAATAATTTTTGTCGTATATTTGATATAATTATCATATAAAAAAATTGAAAGGATGTCGCTATGAAAGAAATAAGCTTTTTTGATGTAATCGGCCCCAACATGATAGGCCCGTCCAGTTCACATACGGCGGGAGCGCTTAGAATTGCACTCATGGCACGTAAAATTTTAGGAGAAGAACCCGTATATGCAAAATTTACACTTTACGGTTCTTTCGCTCGCACATACAGAGGACACGGCACGGACAGAGCGCTTCTGGCGGGACTTATGGGCTTTAATACCGATGACGAACGCATAAGAGATTCATTCGAGATTGCGGATAAAAACGGTATTAAATACGAATTTGTCCCGTTTCAGGGGAAAACTTCGTACCACCCGAACACTGTCCTTATAGAAACCGAAAGTGCAAGCGGACATAAAACATCGGTGCTTGGAGTATCGACAGGGGGCGGAGCCGTGAGAATAGACATGATAAACGGCACGGAAATTTTCTTCACCGGTGAATATCATACAGTCATCGTATCTCAAAAAGATCGCCCCGGTGTAGTTGCGCACATTGCGGAGGAACTTTCAAAAAACAGCATCAACATTGCTTTTATGCGGGTTTATAGGGAGGCAAAGGGTGAAAACGCCTTTACCGTAATAGAAACCGATGAAGACATAGATAAAAAGACGATAGACGGCATTAAATCTTATCCGTATATTAAAGCGGTAAGCCTTATAGAAATTTGATGGAGGCGTTTTATGAATTTTACTACAGGTAAAGAACTTTTAAATATATGTAACACGGACGGAATTAAAATAAGTGAAGCAATGCTCCTGCGTGAAACTGAAATTAGCGGCTTAAGCCGAAAAGAAATATTAAACGGACTCTCCGTTTCTTGGGAAATAATGAAAAGCTCCGCCAAAAAAGCGGTTAAACACGCCGTGCCGTCGATGGGCGGACTTATCGGCGGGGAGGCATCGAAACTCTACAAAAGATTTGTCGACAAAAAAAATATATCCGGAAATCTTCTCGGTAAAGCTATAATTTACTCAATGGGCGTTATGGAAGTAAACGCCTCCATGGGGCTTATTGTAGCGGCACCGACGGCGGGAAGTTCGGGTGTAATACCGGGACTTTTTACCGCTATGTATGAAGAATACAATTTAAGTGATGAATTGATGTTCAGGGCGCTTCTTAACGCCGGTGCGGTGGGATATCTTGTTATGCGTAACGCAAGCGTAGCGGGAGCGGAAGGAGGTTGTCAGGCGGAAATCGGTACGGCGTGCGCCATGGCGGCGTCAGGTATCAGCGAACTTATGGACGGTACGCCGGAAATGTCTTTAAATGCCGCAGCCATAGCATTTGCAAATATACTCGGTTTGGTATGCGATCCCGTGGGAGGACTTGTGGAATCCCCCTGTCAAACACGTAACGCCATGGGCGTATCAAATGCGTTGGTCAGCGCCGAACTTACACTTGCGGGAATAAAAAATATAATCCCGTTTGATGAAATGGTGCAAGTTGTATACAGTGTAGGCAAGGGACTTCCGTTTGAACTTCGTGAAAGCGCACTCGGCGGAATCGCCGCCGCCGCATCCGCAAGAAAATATTCACAAAATAAAATTTATTAAGGAGAATGGTATGAAAGCGGTAATTACTGTAATAGGTAAAGATAAGCTCGGAATTGTAAGCAACGTTACGACAAAAGTGACAAAACTCAATATGAACATACTGGATATCAATCAAACCTTATTGGAGGGATTTTTCACCATGGTGATAATGGTGAAAATTTTAGATGAAAATGCTGATTTTACTTTTTTGAGCGATGAATTTAAAAAACTCGGCGAAAATATAGGCGTTGAAATTCGTATTCAACACGAAGATCTTTTTAACGCCATGCACCGACTGTAAACAATATAATTGATAATTTAACGGAAAGGACTGAAAATAAACGATTTAAATTTCCATATTTTCAGTAATAAATAAAATGAATATAAACGATATAAGAGAAACGGTTCATATGTTGGATGAAGAAAAACTCGATATAAGAACCGTAACAATCAGTATCCCCCTGTTTGACTGCATAAGCTCAAGCGGAGAAGAGACACGCCGAAAAATATACGACAAAATCACGCACGAAAGTGAAAACCTCGTTAAAATATCCGACAAAATCGGTGACAAATATGGAGTCAGCATAGTAAACAAACGAATTTCCGTAACACCCGTATCATTTATAGCGGCATCTTCAGATGAAACAAACTACACGCCTTATGCAAAAACGCTGGATAAGGCGGCTAAAGCCGTAGGAGTGGATTTTATAGGAGGCTTTTCAGCACTCGTTCCCAAACGTTGTTCAAAAAAAGATGAAATTCTGCTCGATTCGATTCCCGAAGCGCTTTCAGAAACCGACCTCGTATGTTCAAGCATAAACGTCGGCACAACTAAGGCGGGGATAAACATGGATGCGATAAAAAAATTAGGCTCCATAGTAAAACAAACCGCCTATCTCACACGGGAACATGACGGTTTGGGGTGTGCAAAACTGGTGGTATTCTGTAACGCCGTGGAAGATAATCCTTTCATGGCAGGTGCGTTTTGTGGAACAAGCGAAAGCGACACCACGATAAATGTAGGAATAAGCGGCCCTGGAGTAGTAAAATACGCACTGGAGAAGATAAAGGGCGAGCCTCTTCAAAACGTATCGGAGACAATTAAAAAAACTTCATTTAAAATCACACGCATGGGCGAACTCATAGGCAAAGAAGTCGCCAAAAAACTCGGATATCCGTTCGGCATAGTGGACTTATCTTTAGCGCCGACACCTGCCGTAGGCGACAGCGTAGCCCGAATACTTGAAGAAATCGGACTTGAATATGCGGGAGGACACGGCACGACCGCCGCTTTGGCACTCTTAAACGACGCCGTAAAAAAAGGCGGGATAATGGCATCGTCACACGTCGGAGGGTTAAGCGGAGCATTTATCCCCGTAAGTGAAGACGAAGGCATGATATCCGCCGCCGAATCTGGAAAATTAACATTGGACAAACTTGAGGCTATGACTTGCGTATGCTCGGTAGGCCTTGATATGATTGCAATTCCGGGAGACACTTCGAAAAATGTAATATCCGCAATAATAGCCGATGAATGTGCAATAGGCATGATAAATCAAAAGACAACCGCCGTGAGAGTAATACCCGTATACGGCAAAAAAGAAGGCGACGTTGCACAATTTGGCGGACTTCTCGGAGAAGCACCGATAATTGCGGTACAAAACGCCGAAACAGTACCCATGATAGAACCTGTCTCTTATACACATCTCCGAGCCCACGAGACTCCTGAGCATCTCG
>CAMYCP010000041.1 GCA_947254385.1 uncultured Filifactor sp.
GTATATGCCTATCTAAACAAAATTTATAACAAAGGACATCTCTAAAAATCAATACAATCAAAAAATCAAAAAATAGGATTTTGTGCATTGTAAAATCAATATTTTATTTTTTGAAAACAGTTTTTAAAATTTTGCTTTATCAATTTTCAGTGCTTAAACGCATCTTGGATACATTAACATTTATTGCAACGCCTGTACCGAAAAGCGCCCAGAATATAGGTGCCACGCTCAAAACCGAATCGTTGAACATTCCCGCTCCCATATATCCTGCAACCGCAATGGAAATTGCGGCGCCTACAATTTCGATTTTACGGTATTCGCTCTTTAACGCATAAAGTCTGAAGGAATCAAAAATATACGAAAAAAGCATCAAAATCAAGGCAAATACCGAAATAAGTCCTTGATTTACCGCCGTCTGTAAATACCAGTTGTGCGCCTTATCCACGGTCATAACGGGAGTTTCGTAGGTGTACCACTTCGCTAAAAGATCGCCTTGAGGAAAATCCATAAAAAACGTATCCGGACCATACCCTTTAATAAATGTATTTTTTAAAAGCGGTAAGCTCCTCGACCAAATATAACCTCTGCCCGACCCTATTTTTTCCTTGCCTTTAAACCCTATATATGGCGCCTCAGTATAATCGAGCGGATACATGCTTAGGGAATACATCATCCAAGTTTCGGGATTGGTGTACACGGTAAAAATCGGCATATTTGCATAATTTACTAAAACACCGTACGTTTTTTCGGTTTTTTCATCCTTGTCATTCAACTTCATCGTGCCGACTAAAAATTTAAAATCCTTATATCTTAAATCTTCGGTAGTTAAATAATCGTCGCTTGATTTTGTGTAGTTAACTTCAACCATATCCTTATCAAAAAATTTTATATCGGCTTTGTTTCCCGTGCATCTTAAAATATCTCCGTTTTGGAGTTGAAACGTCATGGTGTTTAAGTTTAATGAAATGTTTTTAATCGGAATATGGTCATGATAATCAAACGTCGGATCGGATTTTCCAAAAAGTGAAATATCAGCTAAAAGTGACGGAATTCGTGCAAACACTTCTCCACCGGTGATGACGGAAAAAATTACCGCAATAAAAACAACTCCCGCTACGGCATACAAAAATACTTTCTTATTTTTTGTGAAACTTCTGATAAAAACCGCCAAAAACATCAAAAATGCGCAAAACAAGCCGACAATCCCGGATCTTGCCGTACTGCCGAACAGTACGAACAGTGAACACGCTGTAAGCACCATAGAAACCGTTTTAAATTTTTTATCTTTTAAAAATAATGCACACGTTAAAAAAAACGGTGTCGTCATGGCGGCAAAACTTCCGATATAGTTATAGTGAAACATCGTGCCGTAAATCTTGCCTCGATCGGTTGAAAAACTTATCTCCCCGCCGCTTTCCAAAAATGATTTGGGCAAAATGAGCGATTTTCCAAAATCGGTTTTAAAAAAATCGTGTCCGAAATACTGCGTAGCGCCTAAAATCGTAATTCCCGCCAAAACGCAGGCGAGTGCAAAAAATACGTACCTAAAATCAACAGTATCGCAAAACATTACATAAGCTGAAAAAAATATCACAGCATAGCAAATAAGTGAAATCATACCCTCACAACGATCCGGCGCCCCATGCCACGACACGTCTTTGTAAGATGAAAACATGGCGGATACAAGACTGAAGAGAATATAAACCGCAATAGAGGCGAAAATTATCTTATATATCCTGCCTTTTGGAAACTTAAAATCCCTTCCCGTAATAAAAATCAACAAAACCGCCGCAACGGAACACACAATCAAACACACGGATTTATAATATGAAAAAAAGTCATAGGAAACGTCGCTTACCCAGTTTTTCGCCGCATCATAACCTAACGGTACCGGTTTTAACTTCACTATGAGCGGTAAAACTCCGATTACAAAAATAATCGGAAGATAAAGTAAAAATTTGTCCCACAAAAAACCGCTAGTTTTTTCATGTTTCGGCAAACTCGATTTTGTACTTATTTTAGAGCGTTCTTTTTTGCTCAATTTATCAGTTTTTTTATTGTTCATAATATCCCGCAAAATACTTATCGTTAAACGCCACTTTGGCGGTTTCATAATTTACCACGGCATCTTTCAGCGAATTTTTAAGCGCACTCAGTTCCACTTCTTTCGCTTTGACCGGAAAAGATGCGGTTTTCCCGACTGCCAACTTTTTGTTTTCGTTTAGGATTTCTTTTTCCTTATCGGAAATTTTAAGTTCAATCAAATCTATACTTTCGCCAAGTAAAGAAATATCGTTATACTGCCGTTTCACATTTTCCCTTATGTCATCTTTCATCTTCATAAGCGCCGCATTTTCAATTTCAATATCCGCTTGCTTGAGACTGCGGTTACCTTCGTAGAGATTGTTGTCCAAAATAAGCTGTTCGGTCTTGATACCGTTATTTTTTGCAAATATGCTTATATTGGAATACGACGCCTGATATCCTCTCGTTTCAACTTGTGAATCGGTAAGGTTCATCTTTTCAAAAGTGTACTCTATCGGTACAAAAGTGTATTTTTCTATATCTTTAAACTTGAGATAAGAATTGAGTTCGATTAAATTTTTCTTAATCTCAAGTTCTTTTTGTTCTCTCGTCTTTTTGAGCAGTTTAAGTTCATTTTCCGACTCGTTGTAATCATCACGGCTCATCATGCCCCTATCTATCCTGACGCCGTCAATTCCTCTCTGTTCCTCTTTCAGTGCAATCTGTTCATCCAAAATTTCAAGTGCACGTTTATTTGAATCTATGGAATTAAAAAGTCGCCTTATAGTAAGTGCCAACAGATGTTTAGTAAAATCCTCGCTCTTTTCGTTGAATTCTTTACCCATTGTGTACTTTTTACCAGCTACATAGAGTTTATTTTCCATTTCCGAAGTATCGACATTTTGTTTTTTTAAATCTCTAACCGTCCTGTAATTACGATCCAAATCATTTCCCGCCTCTTCTATGTCATACTTTTGACGGCGGTTTTTTTCAAGCTCCAAACTCTTTTTTACCGCTCTTTCAAGCGCCATATCGTAAGTTATTACATAAGGATCGTCCTTTTTTGTCGCCTTCGTTTCGGCAAATGCAAAATTTCCGGCTGAAATAACTGAAATAAGACACACTGCAATAAACTTCCGTATCGTTTTCATAACAACACCTCAACTTTTCATATCAAACTTTTTAATATCTTTTTCATGATAAGAACTTATCGCTACCTTTTTTGTAAAGAGGCCACGGTCTAAATACCTATGGATTTGTTTTGAACAAAGCATTTCATTTTAAGAAGTTTGATTTAAAACTCTTATTCTTAAGGGCGTATCCACTAACCGTTTGATAACACAAGATTACCTTTATTTTAAGTAAAATATAAATCTATAGTTGCTTATATCGTACCTTTTTATGTTCCTAAATTATAAAATAAGCAAAAATACGGGAATAATGATATTCCCGTACTATGCGTATTTTGTCGGATACTTATTATTTGTGTACTACTACTTGTTTGGTTTGGGAAATCCATTCGTATCCCGTACCTCTTTCGATACCGAAAGCCTCAGCAACTGAGCTTAAAGGCAGGAAAATACTGTCGTTTTTAAGTTCGGACGCAACGTTCATCTTTACTTTTTCGCCGTTTTTAGTTAAATAATCCACATTTAATCCTACAGTTACGGTGATGTTTTTATCCGCATCTTTAAATGTTGCGATATTAGTCGCCTGATTCCATTCAACATCTATTCCTACGGCTTCGGCGACCGCTCTTACAGGGAGCATGGTGTAACCGTTCTTGGTGTAAACTGCGGAGGTTAATTTTTTAGATGTCGCACCGTCCATATACAATGCACTGCCCAAAGTGAAGACTACATCGTTTTTAACTTCTGTGGGTGCGGTTTTGCCGACTTTTACAAAATCAAAGTCTTTTATTCTGTATATACCGTATTCCTTGCCGTCTTCGGTAAATACGGAATCCAAGTTCTTGGCGGGAGATACCGCTCTGAAGAGTACCGCTTTATATCCACCGTCGGCTATGTCGGCAGGGCTTGTAACCATGAGATCGTCTATCGTGATTTTACCGATGCTGCCGCCGGTCGAACGTGATTTAACGGTAAACAGAAGAGCACGTCCCGCTTTAGCCGTGTCAAGTTTTTCTACCTTGATATTTTCTGCTTTCAAAGTCCAGTTTTTATCGAATACAAAATCTATATTATTAAATTTTCTTTCTGGAACTATACCGTAGATTTCACCCGAGTTTAAGGAACGTGATTGATTTTCGGTAAGTACTATACCGTCTACTTTTTCGTTTACCGTACCGCCGTTTATACTGCTCACTTGGTGAGATACACTTACAGGTTCGCTAAGTTTTACTAAAGTTTCTTTGACTTCTCCATTGGAAAGTTTTGCCGTAAGCGTAACTTCACTTGCTGAAAGGTCGGGCATAACTTCAAGATCCAAAGTCATTTTTTGACCAGCATCGTTGGTTCTGAAAGAAAATTCATCGGTAAAATCTTTTATCTTCGCCTTGTCTCCCGTTTCTTTCGCATCCTTAACCGCGCCTTTTACTTTACCGCCGTTTACGGTAAAATCGACGTAAGAATCTTTCGGGAGAGCTCCCCCTTCGGAAGTTAAAACGACATTTGCTTTCACGCTCTTTTCAGATGTGAGCATATCTTTAGCGCCACCTTTTACTTCAAGTTTAGGTGCATACGCTTTTAAATTCGCAACTGTCACAAATTTTTCAGCTGTCTTGCCGGTAACGGAAATTTCAACTTCTCCTGCCGGAGCATCCTTACCTACGTCGATTATGCCTTTTAAAATCCCGTTTTTAGTTGCGCCTTTTTTCAAAGTAAGTTTGGAGCCTTTTACGGCTTTTACCGTCATACCGTTCAGATTGGCAGGTTTATTGGTAACTATATTCCATTCAAAATCTCCGGGCAAGGTAAGATCCAAAGTATCTTCACCGTCGGGGAAGGTAAGCTGCAAATCGGAAATTAACTGTTTATCGTCATAAGAAATATCCTTAACCAACCCTATAACGGAAACCACATCATTTTCGTCCGTTATTGAAGCATAAGCGGTCTCATGTTTACCTAAGCCTATTGAATTAGCGTCGATATTAAATTTTGCCTCTTTTTGAGTATCGTCTTTTATCTTTACTTTACCTGTAAAAATCAGTTGTTTGCCGTCCGTAAGTTTAGCGGCGTCCGCCTTGCTCAAATTCAGCGAAAAATTTTCTTCTCTGACCGACAAATCTTCAGCTTTTACGGAAGTTCCGTCAACGGATACTTTGACGCTGTCCTTGACAAATTCGCCTTGATCGGTTGAAACGGTCAAAATCCCGTCCTGTACAATATCTGCGGCTCCAACCGTCATAATTGTCTTGAACATAATTTCATCACCATCTTTAGCGGGAACTTTGCCGGAAGAAACCTCAACGGCGAAAACACTTGCAGGCATCATGGACAAAACCACGCCTGCGGCAATTAAGCTCTTTTTGAAATTCATACATACCTCCTAAAAATAAACAAGTTTTATAATACATAAGGACATACTGAAAAATTTTATAAAAATCAAATTTGAAACATTGTAAACTCAATATTTTATTTGTTTGATAATTAAATTTTCAGATAATCCCGTGAATAAAATATATCAATTTTTACGTAAAACTAAAAATTTTAAACTGATTAATTTTATCATAAACCTTTTACAAAGTATAGAAACTTTGAAATTTATTTTATTCTGAAATTTAAGTACATCTCTTTGTTTTCGTATCCCTGCATATCTCTATACGCAATTTTAAGAGTATACAGTCCCTCTTTATTTTCGTCCGTTTCTTCAACATCACGGAACATCAGCTGATCTTCAACGCTGTCGTTCTTTTCGTTCAACGTACTGTACAAGTTTGTGGACGAACCCGTACTTGAAGAATATTCCTTGCCGTTTAAAGAAAGGACACAATCGGAAGGTTTAAGGCCGTATGCCATACCGCCCGAATTGACATTTGTGACTCTGACTCTTAAATTCAGCCCGTCCATATCAAACGACGCATTTTTTATTTCAAAACGCATATTGTCGTCTTCCACATCGGCAGGTACTTTTTTGTAATTGTTTTTGTTATTTAAACCCTGCTCCGCAATTTTGCTCGAAATGGATTCCTTTTGTTTTTTAAGATCTTCTTTCAACGCCTTATTTTCTTTTTTGAGCTTTTCAACTTCCGAAGTTAAATCATCCAACTTTTTTTTGGTATCGGGCGGATAAGCGGGTACCGTCTCCACTTTTTTTTGATTTGTGACAAACACGACTTGCCCTTCCGGATCGTACTTAACGTCAAGCCCCGCCGATTCACAAATAAATCTAAGCGGCATATACACCCTGTCATTTACGGAATATACGGCATACTCGGACGGCATGGTAATTTGATTGCCGTTAAAGATGAATATATACCCCGTCGCCTTAATCGGAGTTTCATCTGCAAACGCAGACGCCGTCATACATAAAAATGATAACATCAAACATACCGAAAATTTTTTCATACATACCTCCTTAAAAATAATAAACCTGTTTTTCTATTGTAAAAAAAAACATTTTTTCATACTTACACAAAATTTTAATCAAATTTATCTTATAATAATTATACCCTAAGTTTACAATTT
Source organism: uncultured Filifactor sp. (assembly GCA_947254385.1). Classification (GTDB taxonomy): domain Bacteria; phylum Bacillota; class Clostridia; order Peptostreptococcales; family Filifactoraceae; genus CAMYCP01. The sequence continues at coordinate 6,672 of CAMYCP010000041.1, forward strand.
TTTGTACAGTTTATCTTTTTGTAATGAAAAAGTAAGAAAAATTTTAATCAAATATGATTTTTTAGAGGAATTTAAAATGATACAAATAAAAGGCAACACTTATGTAATAGAAGGTTATTCCAAAATCGGCGCATATGTTTTAAGTGATGAAGTGTATCTTATAGATACGGGGTTTGGTGAAAGTGACGGCAAAAGAGCTTACACGGAACTTAAAAATTGTAATCTCCGTCTTAAAGCTATAATAAACACACATTCTCACCCGGATCACATCGGAGGCAACGCTTATTTAAAAAAAATGACGGCGTGCAGGATTTTTGCGCCGAAAATAGAAACGGTTTTTATGGAAAATACTCTCATGACCTCCGCCTATTCAAACGGTGGCGACAGCCCGTCGGTTTTGATACAAAAGGACTATTGTGCCGAAAAATGTTTTTCTTATACATTAAATCACGAGGATTTTCCAAAAGAACTGACCCCCGTAAGATTGCCGGGGCACAGTTTCAATATGTACGGTTATGTTACACGGGATGACGTGATGTTTTTGGGCGATGCCGTCACGGATGAAAAAGCCTTGGACAAACTTCCGTTTTCCTATATGCAGGACATTGAAGCAGAGCTTGATACGCTCAAAAAACTTTCTGAAACTCATCACGAATACTATGTTCCGTCACATTCCGCCATAAGGCGCGATATAAAAGCTACCGCCCTTTACAATATCAAAAAAATTCATGAATGTATGGATTTACTTCTCGAAATCTGCAAAACTCCTAAAAGTTTTGAGGAAATAATCAGAATAATCTTTCATATATTCCCGCTTAAAAAAGTCGAATACGGACGCTTTACATACACGGGAAGCACCGTAAGATCTTATCTTTCATATCTTGAAAAACAAGGCAAACTTAAGATAATAATGCGTGATTTTGTACCGTACTGGGTCAATGTAAATATAACTAATGCGTGATTTTGCACCGCACCGGGTTAAGATAAATATAACTTTGCAACTTACACATTTTGCATAAGGTGAAAATTTTGACACGTTTTTGAAAAAATTTTCTCCAAGTATTTCCTACACAACATCAGCCCCATTTCTGATGTAAGATTGAGGACGACAACGTTATAATCATATTATACTGAATTGCATAATAAATTGTAGTATCAATTTTCAATTTAAATTTTTGTAATACAAGTTTATATTAAATTCCGGTTAGATATAATACTACATTTTTTAAAGCTAATCAGTATTAATCGGTTATATTCCATATTTTTTTGTGTAAAAAAAATCAAGGTTTAGAATGTTTTGCCAACCCGCAATCGGTTGGTAACTCTTCTATTTTTGACAGCTCCTCCAACCCACAATTAGTTGGTAACTTATCAAACACCTTCTAAGCTAGTAGACTTTTGAATTTATTTAGTATAGTGTCCTTTGCACTCAAATATCAATATACTATCTTTTTCTATAAGATATACCGGTCTATGCTCATCATTTATTCTTCTGCTCCATAGTCCTGCAAGATTTTCCTTTAGTGGCTCAGGTTTTCCTATTCCCTCAAACGGATGCCTGGATATATCTTTTATCAAACTATTTATTTTTTTAAATTTTTTTATCTTGAGCTTGCCAATACAAATAATCTTACCACGCATCAAAATCCCATTTTATTATTTTAGCTTCCATATGCTAGTCCTCTATTATATCATGAGTTGAAAAATTTAATTTACCGGACTTATAGTCAGAATATTTCTTTTCCAGATAAGATATATTTCCTTCAGAATAAAATGGGTCTACACTAATTTCGAATGGAATTCTTTTTTCTCTACCTACTTTTTTTGCAAAGATTGTAAATGCTGCACTCATTGATAGTCCAAGTTCATCACAAGCTTGTTCCATCATTTTTTTGACATCTTCATTTAATTTAAAATTCACATTAACTGTTTTAGACATAAAATCACCCCTTTTTTTCTTATTATAAAATAAAAGTAAGAAAATATAAAGAAATATACTTTACATTTTCTTACTTTTAATCTTTGCTAAAAAGCTACTAATGTCTGTCATATTTAATTATTTTAGATATTCCAATGCCACGTTTATGTGAAATTGGCAGGCTATTTTTAGTGCTTCTTCGTCTATGTCGAACTTTTCGCTATGTGCCGG
>CAMYCP010000042.1 GCA_947254385.1 uncultured Filifactor sp.
AGAATGAAGTTTTTAGAGATTTTCTTATATTATTTTTATTAGAGGGGGAACGGATGCAAAAAATAACATATGCGTCTTCCGGAGTGGACATTTCCGAGGGCAATCGTGCTGTGGAACTTATGAAACAAAAAGTGCGTGAGACCTATAGCAAATCTGTTGTAGGGGATATTGGGCTTTTTGCGGGCGGCTTTTCGCTCAATCAGTTTAAAACTATGCAGGAACCGACTCTTCTTGCGTCAACGGACGGTGTGGGAACGAAACTTATGATTGCCGACATGATGGACGTACACGACACGGTCGGAACCGATCTTGTAGCTATGTGTGTAAACGATCTTATCTGTCAAGGGGCAAGACCGCTCTTTTTTCTCGACTATATCGCAACCGGCAAGGTGCGTGCGGAAAAAATTGCAAAAATCGTGGGCGGGATAGCGGACGGTTGTAAGGAGTCTCTATGTGCGCTAATCGGCGGAGAAACTGCTGAAATGCCGGGAATGTACGCTGAAAACGAGTACGATCTGGCAGGATTTTCAGTTGGAATAGTAGATAAGAGTAAGATAATCGACGGCTCTAAAATAAAAGAAGGCGACAGCATTATAGCTCTTAAATCAAGCGGCTTACATTCCAACGGATATTCTCTTGCCCGCAAAATATTTTTTGAACATCTCAGCTTAAAAGTTACGGACACTTATAAAAATATGAGTGAAACTATCGGAGAGGCGCTTTTACGTCCGACCAAACTTTATGTAAAAACGGTACTTGATGTGATTGATAACTTTGAAATATCGGGTATATCAAATATTACCGGGGGAGGGCTTACCGAAAATGTGCCAAGAATACTACCCGACAACTTAAATGCGGTAATCGATACAATTAAAGACGTTCCTGAAATATTTGACGTCATACGTGAGCTTGATATAGTCGAAAAGGATGAAATGTACAGAAGTTTTAATATGGGCATAGGTATGGTTTTAATAGTCAAAAATGACGAGGCTGAAAAAATCGTTTCATATATAAACGAAAATACCGACGACAGATGTTATATAGCCGGCAGAATAACTCAAGGAGATAAAAAATGTCTTGTAAATCTCTAAATTTGGGTATACTGGTTTCAGGTGGCGGCACTAATTTGCAGGCACTTATGGATGCTCAAAATGCGGGATTTTTTAAATCCCGAATACGGGTTGTCATATCCGACAAAAATGACGCTTACGCTTTAAAACGGGCGGAAAAAGCAGATATACCTACATTTTGTTTAAAAGAACAGAAAGATATTATAAAAAAATTGCAGGAATATGATGTAGACCTGGTAGTACTGGCGGGCTATCTAAAAATTTTGGATAAAGATTTTTTAAAAGCATACAACCGCCGAATAATAAATATTCATCCGTCGTTACTTCCAAAATACGGCGGAATGGGCATGCACGGCACAAAAGTACACGAGGCTGTATTTAAAGCGGGTGAAAAAAAGAGCGGTGCCAGCGTACACTATGTAACTGACGTGGTGGACGGAGGCGATATAATATTGCAGGAAAAATGCGATATTTCGGATCTTAAAACACCGGCGGAAATACAAAAGAGGGTACTTGATATAGAACATGGTTTACTTAAAAAAGCTGTTTTAAAATTGGAGGAAGAATTATGAAACGTGCTTTGCTCAGTGTAACCGATAAGACCGGAATAGTTGAACTTGCCAAGGGACTTGATGAACTCGGATATGAAGTAATATCCACCGGCGGAACATTAAAAACAATATCCGATGCGGGGGTTAAGGTAAAAGGTATAGAAGAAATAACCGGTTTTCCGGAAATTTTGGACGGACGTGTAAAAACGTTACATCCTGTAGTACACGGCGGAATACTTTTTAAACGTGATAAGGACTCTCACGTAAAAACCGTAGAAGAACTGAAAATAGACCCGATAGATGTGGTGGCGGTAAATCTGTATGATTTTGAAGGTACTTTAAAATCCGGAAAGAGCCATGAAGATATAGTTGAACACATAGATATAGGCGGGCCGTCCATGGTGAGATCGGCAGCCAAAAACTATAAAGACGTGTTGATATTGACAGACCCGAAGGATTATGCCGAAGTGCTTGAAAGGATAAAAACCGATACGGCGGATATCGAATTTAGAGAAAAATTGGCGGCTAAAGCATTTGCGCAAACCGCATATTATGATTCGATAATATCCGCATATTTCAGAAAAAAGACGGGAATTGAAACCGACACGTACTCCATAGGGCTGAAAGAAGACGGAAACTTAAGATACGGCGAAAATCCTCACCAAAATGCGAAACTGTATAAAGATAGCGCTGAAACTGGAATATTGAGCGATTATGTGCAATATTCGGGCAAAGAACTTTCGTTTAATAATCTTAACGATTTAAATACCGCCGTTGAACTTGCCAAACTTCTTTACGATAAAAAGTATACCGCCGTGGTTGCGTTGAAACACGCCACACCTTGCGCCACTGCATATGCCGACACCATCTATGATGCATATATGAAAGCATATGAGGGCGATAAAGAGTCGATATTCGGCGGAATAGTCGCCTGCACTGCAAAAGTTGACAAAAAGACGGCTGAAAAAATGCACGAAATTTTTCTTGAAATCATCGCCGCACCGGACTTTGATGAAGATGCACTGGAAGTTTTGAAACAAAAGAAAAATTTAAGAATACTCAAAATAGATTTTTCTCTCCCGGTAGTTCAAACCGACATCAAGTATCTAAATGGCAAAGTACTGATTCAGGAAAAAGACGGGCGCACTGAAGAAAAATATGATGTCGTGACTGAAAAACAACCTACAGACAAAGAAAAAGCCGATATGCTCTTTGCCATGGATGTATGTCGATTTGCCAAATCCAACGCCGTCACGGTTGTAAAAGACGGGGCGACTTTGGGCATAGGCGGCGGACAGACTTCACGTATATGGGCGCTCGAAAGCATAAGGAACAATCAAAAGGACAAGGATTTTACAGGTGCTGTGCTTGCATCCGATGCGTTTTTCCCGTTTGCCGATTGCGTTGAAACTGCGCATCAAATGGGAATAACCGCAATAATACAACCCGGAGGATCGATTAGAGATAAAGAAAGTATTGAATCGTGCAATAAATATGGTATAGCGATGGTATTTACGGGTATACGACATTTTAGACATTAATTTTAATATTGAAACACAAATAATATTAAAATCTGATAGAAAAATCATTAATGTTGTAACGCTTTAGTGCAAATTTTCACACTATCTTATTTTTTAAATTCTAAGTATAATACTTTTTATCATTTTTTTATTTATTTATTGTTTATTTTAACGTTCATATATCATTATTTTACTACATTTCTTAACGCTTTTAAGTATAATTTATTACAAACACAAAAAAAACCGGTTGAAAATTCAACCGGTTTCTTATTTTAATAATATTTTAATACCAACCTCTAAGTTTCATAACTTCTGCAACGTGTTTTACGGAATGCATATAAGCGGCTTCTTTGATGGTTACATCATATTCGTCTCTGATTTTCCAGATAGCGTCGGATGCTTTAACCATATCTTTTTCTTGTTTTTCAACAACTTCTTCTTCTGTCCAGTAATAGCCGTATCTGTTTTGTACCCATTCATAGTAGGATACCAAAACTCCGCCGGAGTTGGTCATGATGTCCGGAGTTACAGGAATTTTTCTTTCTTTGAATACTTCTGCCGCTTCATCAGTGGTAGGACCGTTAGCTGCTTCGCAAACGAGTTTAGCTTTGATGTTTTTAGCTACATCTGCGGTAATAGCGTTTTCAAGAGCTGCAGGAACCAAGATGTCTACATCCAGTTTCCAGAAATCATCAAGGCTTATCATCTTAGCTTTCGGATAGTCTACGAGGTTTTTGTGTTCGTTGAAGTATGCAAGCATTTCTTCAAAGTCCAAACCATCTTCATTGTAGATAGCGTATGTGCCTTGTTTAGGAGCCCATTCAGCTAAAGCGACAATTTTTGCGCCTTGTCCTTGGATGTTTTTAACTGTGAAACGACCAACGTTACCGAAACCTTGAACGCCTACTTTAGCGCCTTTAACTTCGATACCGCATCTCTTTGCGGCTTCTCTCATGATAACGGATACGCCGAAACCTGTAGCTTCGTTTCTACCTTTAGATCCACCCCATTCAACAGGTTTACCGGTGAATACACCGAGATTTTGTTCGTCGCCGGAAAGTTTGATGAGTTCATCGGACATCCAGGACATGATTTGACCGTTTGTGCCTACATCCGGTGCAGGTACGTCTACTTTTTCGCCTAAGTACTTATGAAGACCGCGAACCCATCCTCTTGATATTTGTTCAAGTTCTTTTGCGGAAAGTTCGTTTATGTTGCAGATAACTCCGCCTTTAGCACCGCCGTAAGGAATACCTACGATACCGCATTTGAATGTCATCCAGATTGAAAGAGCTTTTACTTCATCAATGTTTACGTTTTGATGGAAACGAATGCCGCCTTTTGCAGGACCTACAGCATCATTGTGGCATGAACGATAGCCTTTGAACATTCTTAATTCGCCGTTGTCCATTCTAACGGGGATATTAACTTCGATAACTCTCTTAGGTTCTTTGAGCAGTTCATAAACTGCAGGATCCAATCCTAATTTGTCGCAAGCGACCTTTACTTGGTGTTGTGCACTCAAGAAAGGATTTTGATTTTCTTTACCCATGTTAATGCACTCCTTTAATAAATATAATTTAATTTTTGCTCCGTCGTCAAAATACAATCTCTTATGTAAAATAATTGAAACCGAAAAAAATACTTTCAGTTTTATCTCACGTTTGTTAATAAAAACACAAAAGATTGTACAATACGGAGATATATAACAAAAACCTTTGCGCCGTCTATTCGATTGCACGGCACACTTTAATACAAATAAAAAAGTTTTAAACTACAAACATTCGGTACATTTTTATTATATGCCATTGAATAAAAATATGCAACATTAAAAGATAGTGATAATTGTGTCAAATCATCGGTAAAACTGTGGCATTTATTGCAACAATGGTATTTTATCATATTTTTTTTAATTTTATAATATTTCAATACTGACATTCTTAAAAATCATAATTATGGTTTAAAGAAATTTTAAGATAAAAAAGTATGCTATATTAAAGTTAAATATAGCATACTTTTTAATATGTGAAAATTAATTGAGTTTTTCAAGTTTGATATTTTTGTAACCTTTTATCTTATTTCGTTTTTAAAGCGTCCATATACGTTTCATTTGTAATATTCGTTATCGCAAAAGCACCGTTTCCGTTTATACTACGAAATACGTAGTATGTCTGTTCGCCTTTTATCATATTTACCGTGTATTTGCCGCTGAGGGCATCCGAAGTGAAGTTTATCGTGTCGTCTTTCACGGTAAAAGTACCTTGTACGACTTTTTTGTCGTTCACTGAGGCTATATCGAATTTTCCGTTTTTTCTAAATTGCATTACATATTTGTTTCTGTTTAAATTTTGCATTGCAAATGTTCCGCTTATCGTTTGTGCATTCACGTTGCCTTTAGGCGTAGCTTTGCTGTCCTTTTCAGGTTTTTCGGGGACTGTAACGGGTGCGGTGTCGGGTTTTTCCGGAGTGTCTTTCGGCAAATCGTTTTTTACCGCATCGTAATATTCGGGTGACATTATTTTTACCGTTTTGGTGTTATTTTCCCAGATTACGTTATATCCGAGTTTTTGAGATATAAAAGATAGGGGTATGAAGGTGTAGTTATTTATTATTACGGGAGGTGTTTCGATAAGTTCGGGTTCTCCGTTTACAAAAGCCACATCGTTTGCAATGGATAAGGTTATTGCCGTTTCTCCTTTTATGCCGGTTACGGTTTTTGTCTGTTGATCCCACATTATGCTGTCGGCTCCCAAATTTTCAAATACGTCACGAAACGGCAGCATTGTGCGGTTATTTTTTATTATTGCTCCCGTTTCCGTGTTCAAAGGTTTTCCGTCGATCAATATGTTAATTTTTGTTGCCGCAAAAATATTCGTTTGAAATATAATTAGGAAGATTGCAAGCAGTATTGCATATTTTTTATTTTTGTTCATAATTTTTCGCCTCTTCATATTGTTTGTTGTAGTTGTATACAGCGATGTACAGTTCATATATAGCCTTGTAGTATTCTTTTTCAAGTTCGAGATATTCATTTTCTTCTTTTATCAGGCTTATTTTGTCTATTTTTCCGAGAGAAAATTTAAGTCTTTCATTTTCCAAAGTTTTCTTTTTTATGTCCAGTTCTTTTTTGTTTTTGTCAAGTTCCATAAAATCACTGATGTTGTCTATATAACCTTTTTTAAGTTCTTTAAGTAATGCGTCCTTTTTTTCGTCATATTCTTTTTTAAGCATTTGATAGTCGATTTCTTTTCTGTAATCTTCCATATCTTCAATTGCAACGTTGGAGTATATTAGGTTTTCATCCGCATATTTCTTGCGTTCAAGTTCGTCGTATGCGTCTTTAAGGTCTTTGAGTTTATTTATTTTATCTTTATCCAAATTTGAAGGAACGTTTATTATGCTTGTACCTTCTTGAATTTTTAAAACGGCGCTTTCAGTGTCTATTTCGTATTCCACGTCGTTTCTAAAACCTATGGTTTTGTTCAAATCTTCATACGCTCTTTTTAAATCCGTCGTTTTTTGTTTAACCGACAATTCAGCCGCCTTTTCGTTCGTTTTCGCTTTATCCGAGGAGAGTTTTACACTTGATCCCAGCTTAACGGAGACTTCTTCGGCTTTTGAGACGAGTTTTAAAAGTTCGGCATCGTTTTTTGCTTTTTCAAGCAGATTTTTTGCGTATACGACTTTAAAAAATTCATCAATACTCTGTTTTTCATTTATGTCTTTTATTTCATCCAGACTTTTTTTGAATTTTTCGTTTTCACTTACGGGGTCCGTGTCTACAGGTCCCCATATCCATTTATAGGTGCGGTTTCCAAGTACATCGGTGCTTTCATAGCGTGAACCGTATCTATAGCCGTATTCTTCGGTTACGTCTTTTAGGGTTTTAATTTTGTTTTCATATTTTTTTTTGCCGTAGATGTTACTTCGTGCCATTTCTCTGGTTTTGTCGAGAGTTAAAAGCGGTTTTTTTTCGGCGAAAGAAAACGAAGATGAAAGCACGAGTATGGCGAGTATTACAAGTAATTTTTTCATATTTTTCCTTTCTTTAAATGTCCGTACGTTACGGAGCGGTACTGTTTTTTATGAAAATAGCAGGAAACGATTATGATTTTTTGTGTTTCAAGTTATTTCATTTTTTTCAAAACTTCTTTTATAAGGTTGTATGTGCGTTCGGTCGATTCGACGGAAAGTTCTTCTTTTACCGTGTGGACGTTGTGCATTTCAGGCCCCAGGGAGACCATATCCACTGCCGGCAGTTTTTGTTTAAATACGGCACATTCAACACCGGCATGAATTATGAGTGTTTTCATTTCTTTTTGGAAAAGTTCGGAATAAGTTTGAATGAAAAGATTTCTTAAAGGTGAGATGTCAGTCGGTTGCCATGCGGGATAGTCTCCTTCAGTAGTGATTGCGGCATCTAAGGATTCGGCTATTTTAAACAGGCGATCGGTAATTTCATGTTTTAAACTTTCTATGGAGCTTCTCACGGACATTTTCAAGGTGAAGGAGTTTTCATCGGTTTCAAATATTCCGGCGTTCAGTGATGACTGAGGCATATTGTCGTACATCGATTGTATTCCGTTCGGAATCATTCTGAGAACTTTTATAAGGTTTGTTTTGCCGCTTTGGGTCAATACTTCGGCTTTTTCATTTTCTTTAACGAGAGTTAAGTTTATTTCTATTTCAGGGTCGTTAATACCGTATTCATCTTTGAAGTCACAATTCAGTTTTCGGCAGATGTTTTTAAGTTTTGCCGCATCTTGATATCTTACGGTTACGGTGGATGCGGCATAGTCGGCTATGGCGTTGAGCTTGTTTCCGCCGTTCATGTCGACTATTTCATACGGGACGGTTTTTAGAAGTTCGCTTAAGATTCTCCCCATGAGTATTATTGCATTCGCATGGCCTTTGTCGATTTCCTGTCCGGAGTGTCCGCCTTTTAAGCCTTTTACTTCTATTTTGTACATTTCATAATCTTCTTCTACAGCTGTGCGTTTACAGTTGAATTTTAAGAATACGTCAAGTCCGCCGGCGCAGCCCGATAAAATTTCGCCTTCAGTTTCCGAGTCGATGTTTATCAGGTATTTGCCTTTAAGATCATCGGTGTCGAAACTGACCGCCCCGAGGAGTCCCACTTCTTCCTGTACGGTAAATACACATTCCAAAGCGGGGTGGGGGAGAGTTGCATCATCGAGAAGAGTGAGCATCATCGCTACTCCTATGCCGTCATCCGCTCCGAGCGTCGTGCCGTCGGCACGTAAATATCCGTCCGATACCGTAAGAGTTAGAGGATCTTTTTCAAAATCGTGTGTACTTTCAGCCGTTTTTACGCATACCATGTCCATATGCGCCTGTAAGATTACCGCAGGTGAGTCTTCATATCCTGCGGCGGCGGATTTTTTAATTAAGACGTTGTTGTGTGAGTCTCTTTTGTATTCAAGACGACGTTTTTCGGCAAATTCTGCAAGATATTCACTTATTTTACTTTCATTAAAAGAGCCGTGGGGAATTTTTGTAATTTGTTCAAAAAAATCGAATACTTTTTCGGGTTTTAAATTTAACATATAAACCTCCTGTAATTTTAAAATTTTTCGTACAATTCTATTAATACAAGTATATCATTTTTTCTTAATAACGTAAATTAACAATTATTTACAAAAAATATTACTTATAC
>CAMYCP010000043.1 GCA_947254385.1 uncultured Filifactor sp.
TTGTGAAAGGATAAATCATGAAAGAAAACAAATTTTTAAATTTCATGGAAATGCGTAAAAATTTAGGTTCCAAACCCGGACTTAAAAATATAACTGAACTCATGAAAAGACTTAAAAATCCGGAAAAAAATCTCCGTGTGATACAAATTGCAGGAACAAACGGCAAAGGTTCAACAACTCAAATATTGTCGGAGATTTTGAAACAAAACGGTTATATCGTAGGGACATTTACAAGTCCGGAACTTGAAACTCCTTTGGATGAAATAAAATTTAACGATGAAATTATAAGTGAAGAAGATTTCAATTTTTTTGTACAAAAAATAATTCCGATTGCGGATGATATGGATAAAACCGGCAATTTTCTCACATATTTTGAGATACTTACCGCCATAGCGGTATTGTATTTATCTGATAAAAATCCGGATTTTGCAATCTTTGAGTGCGGAATGGGCGGAAAATACGACGCTACAAATATTTTCACCGATAAAAAAGCGTGCGTCTTCACTTCTATAAGTCTTGATCATATTGATTTTTTAGGTGATACAATCGCAAAAATTGCAAAAAACAAAGCAGGTATAAGAAAGCAATCTGAACCTGTAATTTCATATCCTTCGCCTGAAGACGCCGTAAATACGATACGTCAAACGGCATACAATATGCACTCCGAATACTTTGAGGTATCAAAAAATGACATTGAAATAAAAAAAACGGACTCCGAAGGTTCCGTTTTTTCATACGATAAATATAAAGATTTGAAAATCAATTTGCTCGGCACGCATCAAGTTTATAATGCGTCTTTAGCGCTTAAAACCATAGATGTAATGGAAGAACACGGTTATATAAAAACAGACAAATCTATTACCCGTAAAGCTCTCTTAAAAATACGCCACTACGGCAGACTTGAAAAATTAGCCGACAAAAACATAATCCTCGACGGAGCGCACAACAGTGACGGAATAGATGCGCTTGTAAATTTTCTATCCGACATGAATTATCACAAAATAATTTTTCTTGTGGGGATACTTAAAGACAAAGATTTTAATTACATGGCAAAAAGGCTATGTAAGTTCAATGCCCGTTTTGTAATAACCGAAGTACCTAATCCTCGCAAAGCCGACATTGAAGTACTTAAAAATACATTCTCAAAATATACCGATGATATAATTGCCTTCAAAGATTATCACGATGCGTTGAAACAAGCTCTGTTGATGTATGATGACGATACTCCTCTGGTCGTTTGCGGATCGTTATACCTGATGTCCAAGATAAGGATATTGCTCAATCTTTAATATTTTGACGGTACTGATTTGCTTTTAAAAATGTAGTATGTATATTTGAGTAGATTTTATTATAAAGTTGTATTACAAAAAATTCTAAAGTGAAAACTAATACTTAAATTTCCTATACAACTTGCTATAATATGTAAGGTACACTGTTTTGAATTTTTAAAACGGCTGAAAAATAATGTTTTCAGCCGTTTTAAAATTTGTATATATATAAAAAATCAAATGACTGCAACCTATAAAAAATTGTCATTTATAAATCAAATATTTACTTCTTATGTTTTTAAATTCTTCAAGTTCACTTTGATATCCGGCTATAAATTCATCGGGAGATTTTCCGCTTAAAAGCGCCTCACTCATGGATGTTCCTCCCCACAATTTTTCAAACATGGGAATTTTACCGTTCTTTTCTCCAAGTACCGTTACCGGTCTAATCGAATTAGCGGTCATAAGAGTGTATATTCCAGTCATAGCGGGATTAAACGTATGTTCATCGGTTATGACGACTTTTACTCCGCCTAAGGTCGATGTAGGTGCAGGTTTAAAATACACGCCTTTTAAACCGTACGAATTTAATTTGTCGGCATATAAGTTGCTGTCCAAATTCGGTCCACCTACCCAACTGAAATTTTGGCTCATACGAATACCTGTAGTTTCACCCATTCCCGTCGCCATATATAAAAAAGCCGCTTTATAGTCGGGAATATAAGGCGAGGTTTGTACAAATTTAAGTCCGGTATCACCCCATGTCATGTCGCGTGTATAACCGAGCATGGGGATTACCGTAAGATCGGATCCGATTTTACGATTAAAAAACATTGCAAGTTCTCCCGCCGTCATTCCGTGCGACAGAGCAAGATTGTCAACCCCTACAAAAGTTATATACTTATCCTTGACGACTGGCCCTTCCACTATATTTGCTCCTAAAGGATTAGGTCTGTCAAGTACGATAATCGGGATATTGTTTTCATGCGCCGCTTTCATTACATAATTTAACGTGGACATATATGTGTAAGTTCGAGAACCGATGTCCTGTATTTCAAATATCAATACGTCTATATTTTTCAGCATATCGGGTGTAGGCTTGCGTGTATCTCCATAAAGACTGTACACAGGAATATTAATATTTTTATCAATATATGATTTTACATAATCTCCCGCCTTTGCCTTGCCGTCTATACCGTGTTCTGGAGAATAGAGAGAAACAAGTTTTGCTTTATCGTAATTTTTTAATTTATTTATAGTAGAAATTCCATTTGAATCTATAGCCGTCTGGTTTGTGACAAGTCCTATTTTTTTACCGTCTATAAGATACGAATATTCACTGAGCAATCTTTCAGAGCCTAATATAACTCTTGCATCGCTCTTATTTTTTTCGAGCATATTGTTTTGAATAAAATTATCCAACCTTTGAAAAGTCTGATCCAAAGTTTCGGCAAAAGCGTAACTGTAACCTAATATAATAATTGATGTCATAACTATACATAAACGATTAATAAACTTCATCTCATACCCCCGAAAAATGCGTAAACCTGAACTGCTAAATTATATAAGCGTAGTTTATACGAATTAGTTTACGTCATAAGTTAACAAGCATATAAATCCTTATATTTCCTCTACTGCTATACTTTTTTTATTTCTTAAAAACTTATATAATGTTCAACAACTTACACTATTTTTTCCAAACAACTTCATATTCGGGCTTATTCGTAAACTCATGCTTAGCATAAGGACACAAAGGAACAATTTTTACATTTTCTCTTTTAGCGCTTTCAACTGCTTCTTTAACCAAGCGTTCCGCAATTTTTTGACCCCTATACGCATCATCTACAAAAGTATGATCTATTATCCAAACATTATCTGAAACAGAATAGGTAGCTTCACCTATATTCTTCTCTTCATCATAAGCGGCTATACGATTATTACTTTTTTCAAATCTGACAGTAATCATTATTTTTCCTTCTTTCTATAATCAAAATCTGATAAACAACGCCTAATCGCCTTTTTCGCATTCTCACAAGTTATTTCGTCTAAAATAATAGATGGTTTACATTCTTTAACAAAAATTTCTCAAGTTTTATTTACACAATTTACCAAGTGTAGGAAAAGTTAAGTATTCCACACCACATCGTAACCGTCATCTTCATATATTTTTCTTTCAAACTTACCTTATTTTATCTTTATACCCTTTTATCCGAATAATATTAACAATACAAAAACTACTGTAATGTATGATAAAACCTTAAGCTATGCAAAAATCAATCGACACTTTACGACAAAAGATACAAGGACAAAACTTGACACTAATGCATCTTTGTAATAATCGATTATTCTAAATATCATACAGACACTGGATTATACAAATTATCAAAATAATCTTCATTTAAGTGTCGCATATTTATCAGCATTTTTAATAAATTTCAATTCGTCATCTAAAAAAACTGATTTTTATTCCGTTAAATCTCTGTATATCATGTCGGCACCTATTACGTGTATGTCACATTCGTCTTTTTCGCCCTTTTCTTTAAGTGCGGATTTTATAGTGAGTATAAGTTTTTCAACTTGTTTACGGTTCATGGATAACGGCACGGAAATTTCAAATTCGAAAACTTGTTTGTTTTTATCTTCCACAATTTGAAAATCGTTAAGTTTTATTCTTGTATCTTCTATTTCAAGTATTCTTTCCAAGATACCGCGTACACGTTTGGTTTCTTTATCTTCCGTATTTTTCGGTTCCATGTGTATAAACGGATATATCTGTAATTTTGACAAAAGACGTTTTTCCGCACCGTTTATTATTTTATGCGCAACTTCCAAAGTCATATTGTATGGCAATTCCACATCCATAGTCGCAAAGGATCTGTTCGGGCCGTAATTATGAATTTGAATATTATGGACGCTCAAAATTCTGTCGTCATACCGGAGCATCTCTGAAACTATGCGTTGCTTTATCTTCGGATCGGCGCTTTCTCCAAGGAGTGGACTTATTGTATCCTTTACCAGATTGTAACCGCCGAATATTATAAACAAGGATACGATAAAACCAGCTACAGCGTCCAATGGAAAATCGGTAAACGGTGCAAAGACGTATGAAAACAGAACGCCCAAAGTTATTAAAATATCGGATACGCTGTCAATGGAACCGGCTTTTAAAGCCTGAGAGTTAATTTTTTCGGATATCTCTATTTGAAATTTAGCCATCCACGCTTTAACAGACATCGATAATATCAGTATCAGCGCCATAGGCACGGAAAATGTGAGTTTTGACGGTTCTTTTATTTTTCCGACAGCCGTCGCCATACATTTAAACCCCACCATGATTATCATAAATGACAGGAAGAGAGCCGAGAGGTATTCCAATCTGCCGTGACCGTACGGGTGTTCATCGTCGGGCGGCTTAGCCCCGTAATAAAACCCTAAAAATACGGCTATACCGGAACTTGTATCCGACAGATTGTTGAATGCATCGGTAATTATTGCATAACTGCCGCTTATAAAACCTATAAACAACTTGCTTGCAAACAGGACAAAATTACAGAATATCATTACAAAACTGCTTAAAACACCGTATGATGTGCGAATTTTCTCATTTTGTACGTCATCATAATTTTTTATAAACGTACGTATCAAAAAATCGGTCATGGTAGCCTCCGATTATAATCATGTTGTATGCAAAAACTCATATTTTTTATCTGTCGGCTCAGCGTAATCAATAATTGCACTCCCCATACATATATCTTTATCATAAAATACCGCAACTTGTCCCGGTGTGACCGACATTTGAGGTGCATATGCAACTTTTAGTCGATTTTTGTCCATTGAAATTTCAACTTCTATATCCTTTTGACGATACCTGAACTTCGCCGTGCATTTTTTCGGCATGATGGGAGTTTCCGTTATCCAATGCACATTATCGGCATACAGTGTATTTGTGTATAGTGCCGGATGAGAGGCGCCTTGAGCCACATACAGGATGTTTCGCTTTAAATTTTTGCCGGCAACAAACCACGGCTCTCCGTTTCCTTTCCCTCCTATTCCGATTCCTCTTCTCTGCCCTATGGTATAGTGAATAAGCCCCGAATGTTCTCCCAGATATTCTCCATCAACCGAATAAATATCTCCTCTTTCGGCTTGCAAAAATTTATCGAGAAATAAATTAAAATTTCTTTCACCTATGAAACAAATGCCGGTCGAGTCTTTTTTGTTTTTAGTTGCAAGATTGTATTTTTGAGCTATTTTTCTAACTTCTGACTTTTGCATTTCACCTATCGGAAACAGTGTTTTTTTTAGCGCCGTTTCATCTATCGCCGACAAAAAATAACTCTGATCCTTATTTAAATCCATCCCTTTAAGAAGATATGTCCTGCCGTCTATTTCTTTCGTGCGTGCATAATGTCCCATTGCAATATAATCGGCGTCCAAAGAGAGTGCATATTTTAAAAACGCATTGAATTTTATCTCCTGATTACACATAACGTCGGGATTTGGAGTACGTCCTTTCTCGTATTCTTTCAAAAAATTTGAAAATACGTTGTCAAAGTATTCTTTTTCAAAATTCACCGTATAAAACGGAATGTCAAGTTCTCCCGCAACACGCATCACGTCTTCATAATCTTCAGTTGCAGTACATACTCCGCTCGGATCTTTTTCATCCCAGTTTTTCATAAAAAGTCCCGTGACACTATAGCCCTGCTCTTTTAATAAAACGGCACACACGGACGAATCCACGCCACCGCTCATTCCTAAAATTACTTTTTTTCCCATATCATTGCCTCTTTAAATTTGATTCAACGGATATAACGATTACAACTAAAAAACTGAATTTTTAAGTATTATAACACAAAATGCTATCCTACATTTCAATTTTTATACAGATGAAAGATATAAAAAAAAGCGATTTTAAAATTTTTAAATCGCTTTTTTACATATTATTTTTTATCACGTGCCGCTTGTTTAGCTCTCTGTTGTTTATCCAATATACGTTTTCTCATGCGCATGGATTTGGGAGTAAGTTCCACGAGTTCATCCTTTTCTATAAACTCCAGCGCTTCTTCCAGCGACATTTTTTTTGCGGGAGAAAGTCTAAGCGCATCGTCGGCTCCGGATGCTCTCATATTTGACGCTTGTTTTCTTTTGCATACATTTACATCTATATCCATGGGTTTGGCATTTTCTCCGACTATCATGCCTTCGTACACCTTATCACCGGGTTCAACAAACAATATACCCCGCCCTTGAGCGTTGTAAAGTCCGTAAGATACGGCTACTCCGGTGTCAAAAGATACCAATGAACCTTGAGATCTTCTCGGGATTTCTCCTTTGTAAGGTTCATATCCTTCAAATATATTGTTCATTATTCCGTTCCCCTTGGTGTCCGTCATAAATTCGGATCTGTATCCTATAAGTCCTCTCGTGGGTATCAAAAATTCCACACGGGTATATCCGCCTTTGGATTGAACCATGTTTACCATTTCACCCTTGCGTGCGCCTAATTTTTCTATGACGGAACCCAAAAACTCTTCCGGTACATCTATGACAACACGTTCTATCGGTTCAAGCAATTTATCGTTTTCATCTTTCTTAAAAAGTACTTCGGGTTTAGATACCATCATTTCATATCCTTCACGGCGCATTTCTTCCATTAATATGGAAAGATGCAGTTCTCCTCTGCCCGACACTCTGAAAGAATCTGCCGAATCCGTTTCTTCCACTCTAAGTGAAACATTTGTGTTGAGTTCTTTAAACAGACGACTTCTTATTTGGCGCGAAGTTACGTATTTTCCTTCCGTTCCGGCAAAAGGCCCGTTATTTACGGAAAAAGTCATAGCCAAAGTCGGTTCGGATATTTTGACGAACGGAGATGGCACGGAGTCGTTAACGTCACATACGGTGTCGCCTATTTCGATATTTTCTATTCCCGAAATCGCAACGATATTGCCGACTGAAGATTCCATAACTTCAACTTTTTTTAAACCGTCATATTCATACAATTTGCCTATTTTCGCCTTGAAATTTCTGGTATCGTCGGATGAATTTATAACGTGCAGGTTATCACCTATTTTTAAAGTACCGCTTTCAATTTTACCTATACCGATTCGTCCTACATAGTCGTTGTAATCTATAGTTGAGATTAAGACGCGAGGCGTGCCGTCCTCTTCGCCTGTCGGGGAGGGAATACTGTTTATTATAGCCTCAAACAGGCTTCCCATAGAATCTCCAAGCTCCGTGTAATCGACACCTGAAACACCGTCCTTTGCGGAGGCGAATATGAAAGGTGCATCAAGTTGTTTTTCACTGGCTTCAAGCTCTATAAAAAGATCCAATACCTCATCCACTACCTCATCGGGTCTTGCCTCGGGTCTGTCTACTTTGTTAACGCAGACTATAGCGGGCAAATCAAGTTCCAAAGCTTTTTTCATTACAAATTTGGTTTGCGGCATAGGTCCTTCAAAAGCATCTACAACTAAAATTACACCGTCCACCATTTTCAGGATACGTTCCACTTCTCCGCCGAAATCCGCGTGTCCCGGAGTATCGACTATATTTATCTTATAATCTTTATAATGCACCGCTGTATTTTTTGACAGAATGGTTATTCCACGCTCTTTTTCAAGATCATTTGAATCCATCACACGTTCGCTTACTTCCTGATTTGCTCTGAATATTCCGCCTTGTCTTAAAAGCGCATCCACCAATGTGGTTTTACCGTGATCTACGTGTGCAACTATAGCTATATTTCTGATCTTTTCCTTAGCAAAACTCATTTAAAAAACCACTAATCCTCTCATACTTCCAAAACATATAAATTATAACAAACAATATGAACATTTTTGTAAATTTTTTATAATTTCCTGCTTTACACTACGACAATTTTAATACTGATTTGCTTTTAAAAATGTAGTATAGGAATTTATAATAAATTTGTATTACAAAAAATTCTAAAGTGAAAATTAATACTGTAATTTCTTATGCAACTTTTTATAAAAACCGTCATAAAAAAATTTAATATAACTTGATAAGTTTATCATATTTAAAAATCAAATTAAAGGAGGAATACAAAAAAAAATAACCTTATCCGTATTGAATAAGGTTATCTGAAAAATCATTTTTATAAATCAGTCTTCAGGTTGAGGTGCGTCTACAGGGCATACTCCGGAGCAAGAACCGCAATCTATACAAGCGGAAGCATCAATTACATATTGAGTATCTCCCGCACTTATAGCGCCTACCGGACATTCATCCTGACAAGCTCCACAACTGATGCAGGCATCTTTAATTACATAAGCCATAATAAATCCTCCTTAAATATATTTTTTGAACCGCCCGTTGCACAAAAACAACGGACTTCCCGTTTTACGGGCATTTATTCGGACGGTTCACGCCCTATGCATAACTTCCAATCCGAAACGGATCGGACTCGTTACACTTTTTTTCAATTGCTAAAATCATTATATCACTTGAAAAACAAAAATCAAGCCTTTTTAAAGAATTAATAAATTCTTGATATTTAAT
>CAMYCP010000044.1 GCA_947254385.1 uncultured Filifactor sp.
ATTTTTTATATAAAAAACCGGAAACTTTATCTTCAAAAAATAAAATATTGATTTTACAATGCACAAAATTTTTTTTGATTGTAGAATTTTAGAGAGTTCCTAAAGAATATCTGTTTTTAATATTCATAAAATGCTTTTATCGCATCTTTTACATAAGTTGTATCTTTTACGCCCATAAGTTCCGTTGAGGAATGCATCGCAAGCATTGGAGTTCCTATGTCGATTGACGGCACTGATATGTGTGAGGCGCTTATAGGACCTATGGTACTTCCTCCAGGTAAGTCCGAACGGTTGACGAAAAATTGATAGGGTATTTTCTTATTTTTACATATTGAGGTAAATACTCCGACACTGTATGCATCAGATGTGTATTTTTTTGAGCTATTGATTTTTATTGCCAAGCCTTTATTCAGCAAGGGGATGTTTGTTATGTCGGTTTTTTCGGGAATGTTGGGGTGTACGGCGTGAGCCATGTCGCAAGATACCATGAACGAATTGTTAAGGGCAACTTCAAAATCTTCCGTATCCATTTCAAGTGCATGGGCTATTCTTTTAAGTACACCGAGCAGCACATTTGAATCAGCTCCCGTGTACGACATACTGCCGACTTCTTCATTATTGAACCCTACGGCTACGCTTATTGCTTTGTGAGATGCACAAGTCATCCCCATGGTGCAGGCGTACAACATGGCGAGGTTGTCAAACCTTGAGCCTGATATAAATTCATTATTAAGTCCCACGACGGTACATTTTTGATATGGATAAAAGAAGAGTTCATATGAAAGTATATTTTCCGTTTCAAAACCGAATTCGTTGTGCAGGATAGTTTCCATATTTAAATCCTGAAATTTTCCATCCGAAAGAGAAATTACGGGTAACATATCTTTTTGTTTGTTAAGTTCAAGCCCTTTATTTATTTCTCTGTTTTGATGTATGGCAAGATTTGGGATAACGGCTATGGGACGGTCAAAGTCCACCAATGTTTCCTCTACTTCTCCGGCTCCTTTGTCGGTCACAACTTTGCCCGCCAAAGATAGAGGTCTGTCGAGCCAAGTATTCAATATCGAGCCGCCGTAAATTTCACTGTTAAGTTTAATGTAGTTTTTTTCCCGGATTATGGGGTTAGGTTTTACGACTATTGAGGGGGAGTCGGTATGAGATGCGGCGATACGAAATTCGTTTTTTTCGCCCGTTACAAAAGCTATGATGGCACTGTCAAAATTTATGGCGTATTTTTCTCCTCTTTTCAAGTCCCATTTTTCTTTAGGGTTCAATATTTTAAATCCGGCGTTTTTAAATTCTTTCAAAGAATTTTTTACCGCATGAAAAGGCGTGACGGATTTATCTATAAATTCCGATATTTTTTTGATTTCAGTTTCCATTTTTTCCTCCTCATAACAAAAAACGTGTAGTCGCCTACACGTTTCAGTCTATTTTGCTATAACTTCTCTGCCTTTGTATTGTCCGCATTCGGGGCATACTGTATGCGGTGTTATAAGTTCGCCGCAATTAGGGCATTTTACCAAGGTTACCGCAGTTTTTTTCATATTCGCCGATCTTCTCGAACGGCTGTCGGATTTACCCATTTTTCTCTTAGGTACTGCCATTTTTAATCACTCCTTTTTACAAGTCTTCTTCAAAGCCTTTACAGTCATCACGGCACAATACTTTAATCGGTATATTTTCGTGTACCGCCGTACGGCATAAATAAACCAAATCCACGGCGCCGTTTTCTATTACACAACTGTCCCTGTCCGCCGAACAGTCAAGTTCGTCGGACAAAAGATCCGTTTCAGCTTTTATGTCGATATCAAAATGCACCGGTTCAAGACATCTGTCACATGGAACGGAAACTTCGGTTTTTATTTCGGCATACAAAACCGGAATACTATTTACAATTCTTACATGACCGGATATGGTGCAATCCGATAAATACGTTATTTCTCCGCCCAAATTCATATCTTGCGCTGAAAATACAAAATTTACAGAAAGTTCTCTTTTTGAACCGGAAAGCAATTCTTTTATGTCAAACTGCATATCTCACCGTCCAGATTCTTTTAGATACGGTACAAAATATTTTTTATTATACAAAATCACAAGTTTTTTGTCAATTATTTATTTATCAGCTTTACGGTATCTTTCGCTATCATAAGTTCTTCATTTGTGGGTATCAGTGCGACTTTAATTTTGGAATCGTCTGAAGATATGATTGTATTTTTGCCGCGCACTTTATTTTTTTCAGCGTCGATTTTTATTCCGAGTTCTTCCATTCCGTCTAAAATTGCCGCTCTGCTTTCGGGCGAATTTTCTCCAAGGCCTGCCGTGAATACTATACCGTCTACTCTGCCAAGTTCTGCCATATACGATCCGACATATTTTTTAACTCTTAGATGGTACGCATCGAGCGCAAGCTCGGCACGTTTATTTCCTTTGGAGGCGGCTTCTTCTATGTCCCTAAAATCCGAACTTACTCCGGAAATTCCCAAAACTCCGGATTTTTTGTTCATAACATCATTCACTTCATTTAGTGAAAGTCCGGCTCTGTCCATCAAAAATGTAACTATCGCCGGATCGATATCTCCGCAACGTGTACCCATTATAAGTCCTTCAAGCGGTGTAAGTCCCATGGACGTATCTATGGATTTGCCATTTTTTATTGCGGCGAGAGACGCTCCGTTACCTAAGTGGCAGGTTATGATATTCAATTTATCTTTGTCAATTCCGAAAAGTTCCGCCGCTTTTTCGGTTACATAGCGGTGTGACGTCCCGTGAAAGCCGTAGCGCCTGATGCCGTATTTTTCATAGTATTCATATGGCAAGCCGTATATAAACGCCTCTTCCGGCATAGTTTGATGAAATGAGGTGTCAAATACCGCACACATCGGAACATCCGGCAATATTTCCATACACGCTCTTATGCCGACTAAATTCGGGGGGTTATGAAGCGGTGCCAAGGTTATGCACGCCTCTATGTCTTTAAGTGTCGCTTCGGTAATTAAACACGAGTCTACGAATTTTTCTCCGCCGTGTACTACTCTATGTCCTACCGCATCTATTTCATCCATTGAGGATATAGGGCCATACTCTTCGTTTACAAGAGCGTCCAGCACCAAGCCAAGTGCAACCTTATGATCTTTCATAGGCACTTTGATTATTTCTTTGTCACGGTTCAGCATTTCGTGTTTCAAAACCGAGCCGTCTATCCCTATTCTCTCCACCAATCCTTTTGCCATGACTTCTTCGTTTTCCATATTTATGAGCTGATATTTAAGCGAAGAACTGCCGCAATTAATAACAAGTACTTTCAAATGAAATACCCCTTTCATATTTTTTATAAATTTTTCTTAACCGATTTTACAATATATTTTTCATAAAATCAACCGTGTTTATTTCAGATCGAATACGTATATTGCCGGATAATTATTTCCTTTCAAAGATACCGCATAAGCGTAATATCGTGCCGTAATCTCTATTATATCGGCATTTTCCGGTGCTTTATCCAAATTTAAAAAACGGTTTACAAGATGTGCAGACAGTATCTTTTCATCCGCAAGTATTTTAAATGCTCCGTTATAGTCGGTCGGTTCACTTAAATCGGAATTTGCGGCGACATTTTTTGAAATGTACATTACAACATCCTGTACTTTGAGTTTATCCCCAAATTCAAAATTTACATTTTTAAATCCCGTCAATTTATTAATCTTGTATACGTTGTTTATTAAAAAATTTTTATCGGCTTTTACAGACAGTTTATAGTCGTTGTTGTAACTTGTTGCAAGTGAGCCCATACTTCTTATCGTCTTTACGGCATAGTACACAGGGCTTGATTCTACCGGTTCGTCATATTTTTTATGGTTTAAATTGCAACCGTATTTTCTAAGTATATTTTGTACTTCTTTTACAAGTTTCATATCTTTTGAAACTTTAGACGGAGTTGTTCCGATATCGTGCGCCACTTTGGCAACGGCTCCCGCCGCTTCGCCCATTGCCATACCGGTCGGCACAACTCTTGCGCTCCCCGCCGCAAGTGATGTGTATCCGGCGCTGCGTCCTACTATCATAAGGTTATCCGCTTTTTTTAAGATCATGCATCTTAGAGGTATTGTGTAGCTTTTAGGATATCCAACTATCGCTCCGTACGGGTACACTTCGTTGGCGTGAATGTCCACAGAATAATTTGTAACCGCAACCTTATCCTCAAACGAACGATTTTCAAGTATATCGTTTATGTTGAGCATATATTCACACTCAAAATGACGGCTTTCTCTTATATAAAGTTCTTCCGCAACTCCAAAAAGTTTTGAGTTTTCAAAGCCGGGATAGTTTTTTTGTATATACGGCACAACTTTGTTCAGTTCTTTTTTAAGTTCAGCCATTGCACGAGTGCGTTCTTTTTTGTCGAGCACGTTGACGTTTTTGAGCATGAGAGCGTTTATAAGCACGTTGCCGTTATTTTGAAAACCTATGTTGAGTCCTCGAAGTTGAGCATTCGGATTTTCCGGCTTATAGCCTTTGCTTAATTTCATAAAACCCCATACGGTTCTGTTGCTTACTCCCGCATATGATTGTTTGCCCTCATTTGTAAGAGAATAAGATTCCCGCCTTACGGCATTTTTAACCCGTTCGATATTTACATTGCTCATTTCAAATACCAGCGTCACCGCCATGGGTGAGCCTTTTGTACCGATATCTTCCATGCCGTAAGTAAAATCGCAGTCGGTAAGAGCCGCCACGTCTCCGTCCTGCGTAGCATCTATCAATATATCCGCATCATACTGCTTGGATATGCCGTTATGCAAGGTTATAACCGATTTTACCGTGCGACCTTTTTTTATAACCGCCGTTACGGAGGTGTTGTAGAGTACGGTGATATTCGGCTCTCTACTTACCATGTCATAAAATATCAGTTTGGCGCTCTCCGTGTCAAACGATGCCGAACCGACTCTTCTGTAAAATTCACCGAATATTCCTTTTACAAGAATTTTTCCCGTTCCTCTTTCCGTCGGCAAATCTATCACATTGAGTTTGCCTGCCGTGAAAAGTCCTCCCAAATAGCTATGTTCCACAACCAACAGAGTCTTAAGTCCGGTTCTTGCGGAAGATATGGCGGCCGCTACTCCTTCAGGATCTCCTCCTACAACTATGACATCGTATTTGCCGCCACTGTCGATATCTTTAGCAAAAACTTTATTTACTAAATTGTCCGCATATGTATTAAGCGTTATAAATTGCATAAATAAACAAATTAGGGTAATATATAAAGTAGTTTTCTTCATTAAGTTTATCTCCGTTTAAACATTATTTTTTGAAAGGAAATGTTATGAGTGATAATTTAAACCCGTTCGACATAGATCAGCTTTATATGTTATTTTTATTAAAAACGGTGAATTTCCCGATAAATAAAAATGAAATTGTACATATAATATTGACACTGGGAATAATGGATTATTTTTCCTTAAATAAAAATTTAGATGAACTGCTGGAAAAAAATTTGGCAAAAAAAACCGAAACCGAATCCGAACGCTATGTGATTACTGAAAACGGAATTAAGGTACTGGACGGTTTGGAACATATGATTTCTCAGAAAATAACAAAAGAACTGTCCGATTACCTTGCCGAAAACCGTAAACGCATCGCCTATGAACAGGATATAAAATCTCAATACACTAAAAAATCAACCGGTGCATACGATGCCTATTTTGAGATTTTAGATCGCGGAAATACCGTATTCAGTATGCACATAACACTTCCCACGGAAGAACTCGCCAAACGTATGTGTAAAAACTGGATAAAAGTATATTCAACTGTATATTCCGGCACTACAAATGCACTTTGCACGAATGATTTATAAAAAGCGACATATAAACATATGTCGCTTTTTTAACAATATATTACTTTATCCGATTTATGCTTAAAATCCCGTGTGTATTAAAAACAAGCATTTTAAGCACAATATAAAGATTTATTACAACTTACCTGAAGACGGTCGATTTACGCTTTACTCGTAATTTAAGCACGTCTGAGCTTTTTAGTCAAGGTTACCCAGAGGGAGCTTGCTATAAATATTGAAGAGTACGTACCTGCCGCAACACCGACTATCAGCGGGAATGTAAATTCGCGTATGGAGTCCGTGCCCATTAAAAACAGTGACAGTATGGCAAGCAATGTGGTTATGGAGGTATTGAGTGAGCGGCGCATGGTGTTGTTTACCGCCAAGTTTGCGGATTCTTCAATGTGACTTCGCTTAACGCCCAAAACTTCACGTACACGGTCAAATATTACTATGGTGTCGTTTATCGAATACCCTACAACTGTAAGTATCGCCGCCACAAACGGGGAGTTTATCGGTATTCTGAAAAACGCATACATGGCAAACACTATCAAAACGTCGTGCAACAAAGCTATTATGGATGCTATGCCGTACGCAAGCTTAAATCTGAAAGATATATATATAAGCATACATATTGTAGCTATTATTACAGAAACAACAGCTTTATGTTTGATTTCATCCCCTACGGAAGGACCGAACTGCGAAGATTTATAAAAAGCGTCGTCTTTTAATTTATATTTATCTTTAAATTTATTGAAAAATTCATTGCGTGCTTTGTTGTCCATGTCGACCGTGGTCTTTAATTCCACGGAGTCTTTGTTTTCTCCTACGTAAGTTATGCTCATGGTTTTGTCCACCGTGTCGGTTATAGTACGTATTTCCGGAGTTTCAACATATTTGCCGAGCTTTATCCCCATAGTTGTACCGCCTGTAAAGTCGATACCGTATTCAAGTCCTGAAAATAAAGCAAAACATATTCCCGCCGCTATAACGACGGAAGATATGGTGAAAAATATTTTTTTCTTTCCTATTACGTCAATATGGAATGTTTTGTTGTTGCTTTCGGTATTTACTCCGAAAAGTTTCGTATCGGTGATGGAAAATCCCGCAACAAAGTTTTTAAGGAGTGCTTTGGTTACAATCACGGCTGTAAAAATAGATGCTAAAATACCTATCATCAAAGTCATTGCAAAGCCTTTAATCGGCCCTGTACCGAAATTATACAGCACAACGCCCGCAATAAAAGTCGTGATTTGGGAATCCAATATTGTAGAAAGCGCTTTTGAAAAACCGCTTTCTATCGACACGCGGACGGATTTACCGAGGCGCATCTCTTCCTTGATACGTTCAAATATTATGACGTTCGCATCTACCGCCATACCTACCGACAAAATCAACGCCGCAATCCCCGGCATGGTTATGGTCGCTTTAAGAAATACATATGAATACGCTATTATCAGTATATATCCTATGAGCGCTATGTCCGCCATGAGGCCCGGCAAACGATAAAGCACCAACATAAAGAGTATTACAAGTACAACACCTATTATACCGCCCTTAACCGTATCTTGCAGTGCCGCTTCACCTAATGTGGCTGTAGTTACGGAGCTTTCAATTTCATGGAAGTTTACGGGGAGCGCTCCGCCTCTTATCAAACTTGAAAGTGATGATGCGCTTTCAGTAGTAAAATTGCCGTCTATTTGCGCATGGCCGTCACTTATGACCGCTTGCACGGAAGGTGCGGATATAACTTCATTATCTAAAACTATAAGAATTTTACCTTTAGTAGGTGCAAGTTCCTCGGTTGCCTTAGCAAACGCCTTTGCGCCTTCATCGTTAAATTCCAAAGTGACAACCGGCATATTTTTTTGTTGATCTACGGAAACGGAAGAATCTTTAACTTCTTTACCCGTCAAAACTACCGTGCCGTCCTCTTTGGCGAACACAAGTTGTGCGGTTTTGCCGACGGATTCCATGGCCTCGGTCGCATTGCTGACTCCCGGAAGTTCTATGCGGACACGTTTTTCACCTTCACGTGTGATTAAAGGTTCGGTAAGTCCCATGGAATCGACTCTTTTTCTAAATACTGCCATGGTCTGATCCATGAGTTTGTTAAGTTCCTGCCCGGTCGCATCGGTTTCAGCCTCGAATACGACATAAAATCCTCCTTTAAGATCCAAGCCCTGTCTGACTTGAGACGGGATATTTTTAACCGGCCCGATTCCGTTCAGTGCGACATAACATAAAAAAGCAATTACAAAGCAGATCGCAAAAAAAATGGATTTACTTTTCTTCTTATTATTTCTCATTTTGATGAGTCCTCCAATAAATTTTGATAATTCCCCAAACTTTTGATGCAGACTTGAAACTTTAAAAATTTTTTCATCTTTACAAAGTCTTTAAAAAATGCGTTTCTATGTTTAGACAAAAAAATAAAAAACTATTTTTTATCATCTGAAATTCTGTTTGATATTCCCCATTTTTCCATTACAATCTCAGTCTTATTCGTACCTGTCTCAATCGTCACGTTGTTATCGGAAACTTTTACGATTTTGCCTTTTATTCCCCCTATAGTCACGATTTTATCACCTGCGGCAAGAGAATCTCTAAGCTCTTTCATCTCTTTTTCCCGCTTTTTTTGAGGCCTGACCAGCAAGAAATAAAAGATTGCAAAAAAGACAGCCACCATAATCAAACTCGTATAATTAGGATTAGCGTTCGACATATAAGTTTTCCCTCCTCGTTACAGTTTTAATCAATAATCTTTATAATACAGTATTTAAGCAATAATTTCAATTTTTTTGTTTAAAAAAATATCAAATTTTACCAAATATTTGTAAAAAATTTGAAATATAAGGATTAACATATTTACGGTCGTTTGTCTGTCTCTTATACACATCTGACGCTGCCGACGAT
>CAMYCP010000045.1 GCA_947254385.1 uncultured Filifactor sp.
CCGTTAAGTCTTTTTAAAAAATGATTTTTATAAACACAATCTAATAGCTGAATTCTTCCGCTAATTCGGTTTTTTGAATTAAATTTTTATATACTTTTGACGTTTCTTTAAGTTCTTTATGTGTTCCTGTTTTTTCGACCGTTCCTTCATCGAGGACGACAATTTTGTCCACATTTTCAATAGATTTCATTCTATGGGAAATAATTATGACGGTCTTATCCTTAATCAGTTTGTTTAGGCTGTCTTGTATTTTCTTTTCGTTATCGACGTCGAGACTTGCTGAGATTTCATCGAGAATCAGTATCGGGGCGTCTTTTAAGAATGCTCTGGCAATAGACAGTCTTTGTCGTTCTCCGCCTGAAAGCTCCGCACCGTTTTCACCGACTTTCGTATCAAAACCGTCAGGCAATTTTTCTATAAAGTCCATGCAGTTGGCAAGTTTTGCCGCTTTTTTCACTTCTTCGTCCGTCGCACTTTCCCTTCCGAGACGTATGTTTTCTAAAATGCTTGTATTAAATAAAGTGACGTCTTGAAAAACGATGGAGATATTTTTAAATAAGGAATCCGTAGCTATATTTTTAATATCTTTTCCATCTATAAGGACGCTGCCTTTATCATAGTCGTATAACCTTGATATCAGCCTTAATATGGAAGTTTTGCCCGAACCGGACGAGCCTACAAGCGCCGTAACTTCACCCTGTTTAGCCGTAAAACTTACATTCTTTAAAACTTTTGTATCTTCGTCATATGCAAAGGCTACATTTTTAAATTCGATATCGTAATGATTAAATCTTGTACTTTTTCCCTCTTGAACGGTGGCGCCTTTAAGGTCCTTAATTCGTTTAACCGCAGGTTCAATGTAGAACATTTCGAGTGTTCCTTCTTTTGAGATGTCAAAAAGTTCTTTGACCTTAATCGCTCCGACAATATAGCCGATAAGATATAACAGGCTTATTTCGCCTTGGATAAGCAGGTTAATTCCCACGGCTATTACTACGGCAACGCTGATGTAAGAAAAAAGTGTGGATATACCTAAAACCGCCATTGAATTTAATTCAACCCTGAAATGGATTTTTTCACTTTCTTCCATTTTTCTATATAAGGATTTCTTTACTTTTTCAGACTGATTAAAACTGCTGATTTCCTGTTGTAATTCTATAGTCTCCTGAAACATCTCCGAGTTGTCCCGTAATACATTAAAGTATTTGCTGTATGAAGACACTTCTTTTTTCTTTGCCAGAGGTAGAACCGCAAAACTTAAAAGTGTCGGAATGATTGCGGAAAGTCCGAGTTTCCAATTACCGATAAACATCATAAGCCCCATAAGCGGGAAAAATAACCACATCCCCATTACCTTAGGCACGGAATGACTCATAGCGTGTTCAATCGTTTCCACATCCGACATAATCGTTTGTGATAAATCGGACAGATTATGCTTGGAAAAGTAAGCAATCGGAAGCTCCGCCAAATTTTCCGCAATTTCTTTTCTTAAAGTTGCCGATTCTTTGTATGTCGCATTAAAAAGGCTTACATATTCATTTGATAAAAGAACATACATTACGGCTAAACTTAATAAAGAGATGGATATATATTGCCAAGTCCCCGTAACATTACCTAAAATCAGCTGATTTGAAAGCGCCATTAAAATAAGCATCGGAGCTAAATTTATAAGATATGTCAAAAAACAAAACCAAGTCGCTTTTGTTAAATTCTTTGCACCTTGATTTGATAAGGCATAACGTTTCTTATAATAATTCTTCATTTGACACCCTCCAATCATTTGCAGTTTTATATAATTTTACGAGTCTGCCGTATAAGCCTTGTCTTTCTCTTAATGTACTGTTGTCTCCTTTTTCCACAACTTTTCCATTTTCCAGCACAAGTATTTCATCGACATTTGTGATGCTCGTCATTCTATGCGCAATCATGATTACTGTCTTATCTTTCATAAGATTTTTGAAGGCTTTTTGCAGTTCATATTCATTATCCGCATCAATAGAAGCACTTGCCTCATCCATAACGACAATTTGAGATTTTTTTAAAATCGCTCTTGCAATCGCAATCCTTTGTTTCTCTCCGCCCGACAGATAAACTCCTTTTGTACCGATTACGGTATTTTCTTTATCCTTAAACTTTGAAATAATCTCATCACAACCTGCAAGACTCATCGCCTTCATAACTTCTTTTCTGTCGGCTTTTTCATCCGCCAAAGCGACATTTTCATATATGGTCTTTTTAAACAGTTTGCTGTCTTGGAAAACAAAGGCGATATTTTTTATAATCGCTTTTTTTGTATATTCTTCAAGCGGATAGCCGCCTATTTTAATTGCACCGCCGTCCACCTTGTAAAATCCCGACAAAAGTTTTGCTATTGTAGACTTGCCTGAACCTGAATGTCCGACCAGTGCATAAGTCTTTCCTTCCGGTAAAGAAAAAGATAAATTTTCTAAAACTTTATTTTCCCCGTAAGAAAAACTCACATTGTCAAATTCAATATTAAAGTTTTCAAAATGTTCTCTCTTACCGTAGGAAAGTTTATCTTCCTGCATCTTATTATAAAGTTTTTCCAAATTATCTACCGCATAATTTGCCGTAAATATGTTTTGTCCTGCCCACATGATTTTCATAAAAGAAACCATCATAACACCGCTTAAAAAGAAAATCATAATTAGTTCCACAGCCGCCATTTTCGGATTGCTTAAATCGGACAAAAAGAAACTTAACGGAATTGTAATGATAGAAATAAGTCCCAAAAATATCAGCTGATAAATTATATAAGGTTTTTTACATGAAAGTGTATAGTTATAGGCGTATTTGGAATAATTCATAATCGCTTCATGGAGTGCC
This sequence comes from uncultured Filifactor sp., assembly GCA_947254385.1. Lineage (GTDB taxonomy): Bacteria > Bacillota > Clostridia > Peptostreptococcales > Filifactoraceae > CAMYCP01. Next base: position 2,848 of record CAMYCP010000045.1, read on the forward strand.
TTAAACGATTTAAGTTTGCTGCCGAAAATTTTTACTACCTGTATACCTCTTATATATTCAACCGTTTCGGAACTTAATTTTCCCAGAGAATCTTGGTACAATTTCATAAACTCGCCGTTACCCATCATACCTTTTAAGATAAGTCCGCTCACGATGGACAGAGTAGTAATAACGAAACCTACACGCAAACTGATAACAAATGATAATACAAGGGCAAAAATCGGAACTAAAAACGCCTGCATATTATCCGGCAACATATGTGCAACCGCCGTATGCGTTTTTGCGGCGTTATCATCTATTGTTTTTCTTATATATCCGGACGAGTTTAAATCGAAAAAACGAAAACTTGCATCAGTCAAACCGTCGATTCCTCTTTTTCTTAAATTCGTCTCCAGTCTGAAAGCCAGCTTATGCGATGCAAGCCCCGACAAAAGATAAAGCACGGCACTTAAAGTTAGATAAATAACAATTTTTATCGAGTGTTCGCTTGCATTCTCAAAATTGTTTTTTACTACCACATCCTTAAAAAACAGGTATATGTAGTAGTACCCATACACCATAATAAAAGCTGATATGCCGGATATTATAATTGCCAAATATCCACTCAGCTTTTCATCCGGCACATAGGAAAATAATTTTTTATAGACCTTCATTTTTCGGCTCCTTTCCATTTTCAAATATTAAAATAATCATCTTTTTTAAAAGTTTTTTATTTTTTCTGAAATTTTCTCTTGCTCCCAAAATATCGGACGCCACGATAATTGCATTCATAAAATCGGTAATGAACTGAAAAGTATCCTGATTATATATCCAAGGCGGAACATCATCAAATATCATTTTAAAACTTTCCTTCGTCTGTTCCTGCAATTCTACCATAAGGTTACTAAGCTCGGGATTTCTTTTCTTTGCAATCAAAAACTCAATATACAAAGGCATATAAGGATTGTCGTCAATCATCTTATCGACAAGTTCTCCTACCATAAAGTCGACATTTTTAATTTGCTTTTCTTTGCTCAAGTGTTCTTTTATGATTTTATTTCTATACTCAATGCCGAAAATCATAATGTCCTTAAAAATTTCCACCACACTTTTGTAATAGTGATAAACTCCCCCCTTAGAAAGAGATGTTCCGGCAATAATTTCTTCCATGGTCGTCTTTTCCAAACCTTTTTCCAAGATTACCTCAGTTGCCGAATCCATAATTTCTTTTTTTCTTTCTTCTTCACTTAATCTCTTTATAGCACACATAGTTCATCTCCTTTTTATATACCGACGATATCGTCGATAACAATTATTATACATCAGTTAGTCATATCTAACAAGAGTTTTTTGAAAATTTTTATCATTAATTTTTTGCCAAAAAAAACAAGCGTAATTAACTACGCTTGTAGATTTTTTCGTTAAAATATTCTTCAGCCAATAAACTGTAGACGGAAGTATCGACAATTCCTTTATTGCTCCAATCGGATTTTCTTAAAGTACCTTCAAAAGTTAATCCGCTTTTCAGCATTACTTTTCCGGAATTTGTATTATTAGGATCATGCCTGGCTTCAATTCTTTGAACCTTTACTTTCTCAAACAGAAAAGGAATAATCCCTTTAAACGCCTCACTTGTAATTCCTTTGTGCCACCATTTACTTCCGATTGCATAACCTATTTCTACAGTATCCGTTTTTTCATTCATTTTAACAACGGAAATTGAGCCTATAGGCTCAGATATCTCTTTCAGTTCAATAGCCCATTGATAAAAATTTTTGTCTTTATAACCTCTTATCCAATCTACTATAACACTTTGAGTAACGGTTTCATCTTCATGTGGCGGCCATTTCAAAAATTCAGTTACTTTTTCATCATTCGTATAGTTTTTAAAAGAGAAGTATATATCATTCTTCTTAAACGGTCTAAGCAACAGGCGTTCAGTTTCAATTACAACCGTTCCTTTATGTTTCATAAAATTCACCTCATTAAAACAGATAATTTTTCAATATAACCTTGTATAATACATTTTTTAAAGTGCCGGCAGTGTCAAGTCTTTTGTGTAAACTCTTTTTAAGTTCCCGTAAAATTAAATTGCGGTTATTTTCGATAAAAATTCCATTATAACTACTAATGCGGGTAGTTGTTATATGAAATAAATTTTGCTACCATGTATATAACAGATGAATATGAATTATTGTAGCAAAAAATTTGTGTTTTGATAACCGCTAAAAAATCTGTTCTTGGAAAATAAAATATTGATTTTACAATGTTTAACATTCTATTTTTTAAAATTTTATAGATTTTATTTTTAAAGATAGAGAAACTGTATTAAAAAATCTGAATTTTTAAGTATGTAGATGTTAATTTTTTTATGATGATTTTATATTAAAATTTACAAAGTTTTCTATAACAGTATAATTTTATTTAGGAGGTATAAAATGAACGGTAACACATCTCAAACTTTTGTTTTTCAAATTGTACCGAACAGTGTGGAACAGATTTCCATGCTACCCGAATCCGATTTGAATTCGCCTTTTAAATCGGCGGCGCTTGCAATGCTGGTACTTTTGGAATATGAAAACAATCCCGAAAATTGTTTTAAAATGATGGATTTTTTAAGAGGACCGGATCCTTTGTCCGCCTATGCCAAAAGTTTTATTAAGGATAGACTCAAAGGTAAGGGTTATAAGGTAAAATCATTTTTTAACGGCTCCAGCGTAGAAAACAACTATACTCCAACTATGCCTTATACTATAACCGTGTTCTCAACCCCATACTCTTTTCCCGATTCTAACTGGGCGACACTGTACGTTAAAAGTTCGGGCGCCGATTCTTCAAGACCGATAAAACTTCGCCATAAACCGTCCACAAATCAATGGTTCGTAAATGACATTCAGGCGCTTAGCGATATTCGTACTCCGATTTGCGATGATCCTTGGGCGTAAAAAACGATTTGTAATGAATTTTTCTTAAGAAAAGGAGAAATTTATGAAAAAATTTTGTAAAAGCGTCACTGTATTTATTTTATCATGCGTCTTCATGTCGTTAAATTTTGCATTTGCTGATAAAAAACCGGTTTTAGTTCATCCCATTGTTTCGTACAACGCTTTGTACAAGGGCGAAACGCCATATGACGGAATTGTTGAATATCACTGCGTTGATTTAAAAGAATCCGAAAAATCGAAATATCCCGCATTGATAAAGGCTTTTACAAGTTATAATGAAGACTCTGAAGATTTTGCATTGAAAGATTACAATGAAACCGGAGATGATGTGCTTTTTGTACCGTCCACGATGCAGATTGTACGCTCCGACTCTTCAGCTTTTTCCATACTGTCTCAAGTGTACGACTATTCAAATTTTCAAGGAGAAACTTTTGACACGTCTACCGGGAAAGAACTCATGATAAGTGACATCGTAACCGATATGAATAAGTTTGAAAACACTTTGCAACAAATTTTCACAAAGTCTTACGGCAAAGTTTCCAAAGAAGAAGTACTCGACAAATTTTACGCATACAGGGATTTGAATAATAAACCGCAATTTAACTATATTTTGGGGTATGATTATTTAGCTTTGTTTCTGTGCTCAGATGATGGCTGCGATGTAATAGTTATGCCTTTTAAAAAATATCCGGGACTTTTTAAGGATAAGTATACTGAAAAGCCGGACAGCTACATTGTACCTGTTGAAAATATTGGGGTTGATTTTAACTTGAAGAGTATTCCCGTGTGCGTTGAAAATTCGATATTTACTATAACATATAATGAAAATCAAACGCATACTTTAAATATTGACGGCAAAAATCTCAACTTTAAAACTCCTCCCGATTTCAAAGCGAAGTTTATAGAACCCTACATCGTACGCATCAAAAGCAAAAATTATCTTTACGTTGTTTTTTATAACGATGAAAATGAAACACGGATGAGCTTTTTCGATATAAATTCAAACAAGGCGGAGAGGATTGCTCCGGATATGAACAAAACTTTTGCGGCTTTAGAAGTAACGACTGAAACGGAAAAAACAACTGTAGACTATATGGCGTTTGTCGATCCGAGCGAATTTGTAACGGAAAGTTTTATGGAAGATTTGGGAAAGGTACTGTGCATTGAGCCTTACAAAGTAGGTCTAAACGGCAAACCTGAAAAAACAACGAAAAACTATATATTGACTTCCGAATGGAAAGGAAAGTGGAGAAAAGATTATCAGGATGAAACTTTGCGCTTTGAAACTCTCAAAGATTTAAAGATGAAGAACGATAAAGGCAAAACCGTTACTGTTCCTAAAGGCACGATACTTATGTACGTCGAAACCGACAATAAGTCGTGGGCGATTTTTGAACTTGAGAATAAAAGCAGATTACGCGCCGACACTCATATTTTTAAAGGCAAAGATGCGGATAAATCCACGATATGCGGCTTTAAAATTTTTGACGCGTTGTCTCTTCTCAACTAGGGTGTACAAAAATTTTGTATTAAATAATATTGTATAAAAAAGATTTTTCTTAAATTAAGGGAAATCTTTTTTAAAATTTTTGTATCCTATCTTTGTACCGATTTGCTTTTAAAATTGCAGTATGCAATCTTATACTATTTTCTAACATTCTAGTACATCGAACACTTCCGGCGTCATTTAGAATGAAATAAGTGTGTAAAGTCGTACTAAAGCGTTATGACATTAATGATTTTTCTATCGCTTTTCAGTATTAAGCGGAAGTTTTATACAAAAAATTCTTAAAACTGATACTTCAATTTCTTATGCAACTTGATACGACTCTAATTTTTATATGTTGCAAAATTTGAGCAAAATATGTAAAATTAAATATATAAGGTAGATTGATTTTATATTGTTTTATAAGGAGGTAATTATGGGGCTTATAAAGGCGGCTCTCGGTGCGGCGGGAGGAAATCTTGCGGATCAGTGGAAAGAGTTTTTTTATTGTGATGCGATAGACAAAGAAACTTTGGTCGTAAAAGGCAAAAAACAGGTTTCGGGCCGATCATCAAATACCAAAGGAAATGATAATGTTATAACCAACGGTTCCGGAATTGCGGTAGCCGACGGTCAATGTATGATTATAGTTGAAGACGGTAAAGTGGTTGAGCTTTGTGCAGAACCCGGCAATTTTACATACGACGGCACGGGTGAACCGTCAATTTTTTCAGGAAATTTGGGTGACGGCATAAGAAGGACTTTTCAAAATATCGGTAAGAGATTTACTTACGGCGGAGATGCAGGTCGAGATCAAAGGATCTATTATTTTAATACTAAAGAAATAATAGATAACAAATTCGGCACGGCAAATCCTGTACCGTTTAGAGTTGTAGACAGAAATATCGGTTTGGATTTGGATGTGTCCATACGTTGTAACGGCGTGTATTCATATAAGATAACGGATCCGATTCTGTTTTATACCAACGTATGCGGCAATGTTTCAAATATGTACGAAAGAGAAGAAATCGACTCTCAACTTAGAACCGAATTTGTAAGCGCACTTCAACCTGCACTTGCCAAAATATCGGATCTTGAAATACGTCCCAATGCCATTCCTTCTCATACGGAAGATTTGGCGCAGGCTATGAATGAGGCTCTGACCAAAAAATGGTCGGATTTAAGGGGCTTGTCCGTAGTTTCCATCGCTTTAAATTCCATATCTTTGCCGCAGGAAGATGCGGATATGATAAAACAAGCACAAAGAGTTGCAATTATGCGTGACCCGACTATGGCGGCGGCAACTTTGGTAGGCGCTCAATCCGATGCAATGAAGAGTGCGGCCTCAAATCCCAACGGCGCAATGATGGGATTTATGGGAATGAATATGGCAGGGCAGGCAGGCGGAATGAATGCACAAAATTTATTC
>CAMYCP010000046.1 GCA_947254385.1 uncultured Filifactor sp.
CCGCTTAAAATTATTCGTTCTTTTTCCGTTCCGTCATTAAGAGTAAATTTCAAAAGTTTTTTACTTTTCGGCACTTCTTCGCAGTTTATTACTTTTACAACTCTAAAATCAGATTTTGAGAATGTATCAAAATCAACCATATCTTCAAATAATGGCTCTACTTTTACTTTTGAAAAGTCGATTTTTTCTGTCGTAAGTTTGTCGTAAGTTTCGTAAGTTTCTTTTGACGAATCCTTATTTTCTGCCTTTTCTAAGCCTATTGGCTTCATTGTTGGGAATAATATTATATCTCTTATCGACGGCGAGTCGGTAAGGAGCATTATCACTCTGTCCACCCCTATCCCAAGTCCACCTGTCGGCGGCAGTCCTGTTTCTATGGCGTTTATGAAGTCTTCATCCATTTCGTGCGCCTCATCGTCTCCGAGTTCTCTTTGGCGCATTTGATCTTCAAAACGTTGTCTTTGATCTATCGGGTCGTTGAGTTCGGAAAAGGCGTTGGCAATTTCCCAGCCGTTTACAAACGCCTCAAACCTATGAGTAAGCTCCGGATGTTCGGGGTCTCTTTTGGAGAGGGGTGAGATTTCTACCGGATGTCCGATTACAAAGGTGGGTTGCAGCATTTCTTTTTCGCAGTATTCATCGAAAAACAAGGATATTATGTGTCCTCTGTTCCTGCTTGCGGGAGTAAGTTCTATCCCCTTTTCTTCAGCTATTTTTATCGCTTCTTCATCGGTTTTTATTTCATTAAAGTCGACTCCCGCAAATTCTTTTACGGCGTCTATCATGGTTATTCTTCTCCACGGCGGAGTAAGATCGATTTCTCTTCCCTGATAGTTGATTTTTTTGGAGCCGGTCGCTTTTTCAGCCATGTAGGCTACTATGTTTTCGGTTATGCGCATCATTTCTTCATAGTCTACATACGCCTGATAAAGTTCTATGGCGGTATATTCGGGATTGTGATTTATGTCCATGCCTTCATTTCTGAACATATGTCCCATTTCATACACTTTTTCAAATCCGCCGACTATGAGACGTTTTAAATACAATTCGTTTGCAATTCTCATGTACATGGGAATATCGAGCGTGTTGTGGTGCGTTTTAAAAGGTCGGGCGTTCGCTCCTCCGGCTATCGTGCTTAATACCGGTGTTTCAACTTCCAAAAATCCTTTTGAATCCAAATATTCTCTTATAGCTTTTATTGCGACGCTACGTTTTTTAAATGTTTCTTTTACTTCCGGATTTACTATTAAATCCACATAACGTTGTCTGTATCTAAGATCCGGATCTTTAAGTCCTGCGTGTTTGTCGGGCAGGGTGTGCAGGGATTTTGAGAGGAGGACTATCTTTTCGGCTCTTACCGTGATTTCTCCTTTGTGTGTTTTAAATACTTTACCTGTTATCCCGACAATATCTCCTATGTCGTATGTTTTAAATTCCTTATATTTTTCTTCGCCTACGTTGTCGAGTTTTACATATGATTGTATGCGTCCTTCGCTGTCCTGTATCGTGATGAACGTTGCTTTGCCGTGACCTCTTACAAGCATTATTCTGCCGGATATTGAGACTTCTTTTTCTTCCAGTTCCTCAAATTTATCTAAAATTTCGGTGCTATGGTGTGTGTAGTCGAATTTTTCGTATAAAAAAGGATTTTTGCCTTGTGCTTGCATATCCTTGAGTTTTTCCAATCTTATTTTGGAAAATTCGTTGTTTAAAGATTCAGGTAATGACACTTTTTTTCCTCCGTTTCAATTTATCTCGTAACTTCAATTACTTCAATGTGCAAAACTCCATCCGGCACATTTACGTCCATTTTATCCCCCGCCATTTTGTTTAAAAGGGCTTTACCTATCGGCGCTTCAGTAGATATTTTGCCGTTTGACGGATCGGAATCCGATTTACCTACGATGGTTATATTTTCTATTTCACCGTCTATTTTTACCTTGACTTTGGAGCCTAAATTTACCTGATCGGTTTTAAGTTTGCTTTCATCTATTATAACCGATGTTCTGAGTATATTTTCAAGTTTAAGTATGCGTTCTTCAAGTTGTGCCTGCTCGTTTTTCGCTTCGTCGTATTCGGCGTTTTCCGATATGTCCCCGAAAGAAAGCGCCACTTTTATGTGTTCGGCAATTTCGGCACGCTTTGTGGATTTTAAGTATTCCAGCTCTTTTTCTATTTTGTCGTAACTTTCCTGAGTTATAAGTTGTGATTCAGAATTCATATTTACATCTCCCGTAAATTTTTAATAAATTTTATTGTTCTCTAAAAGTTAAACCGTATTACATTTATGAAAATACTCACAAAGTAATTTTCTTACTTCAGCGTAATTTGCGGCGCAATTGATTAAGTTGCGCATTTTGGCTGAACCTTCCATGCCTTTGATGTACCAGCCGATATGTTTTCGCATTTCTTTTACGGCACGGTCTTCCCCTTTGTATTCAATTTCCAGTGCATAGTGTTTAAATATGGTGTGCATGAATTTTTCACCGGATATTTTATTTTTGTCTTCCCCGGCAAATATGAAGGGATTACCCCGTGCGGCGCGTCCTATCAACACGCCGTCCACTTTATACAAAGATATTTTATTTAAAGCGTCCGTAAGGTCGGTTACATCACCGTTGCCTATGACAGGTACATGGGATTGTTCCTTTATTTCGGCTATCAAGTCCCAGTCCGCCTTTCCGCCATAAAACTGTTCACGGGTTCTGCCATGTACGGTTATGGCGTCCGCTCCGTTTTCCTGCAAAATTTTCGTAAATTTGGTCGCTTCCGTATCATCACAAAAGCCTGTCCGCATTTTTACGGTCACGGGTAAATCCGTCGCATTTTTCACCGCACGGACTATTTTTCCCGCAAGCTTCGGAGTTTTAATGAGCGCCGAACCTTCTCCGTTTTTTGTTATTTTGGGAGCGGGACAGCCCATGTTTATATCAATTAAAGAAAACCTGTGCATATCGGTCAATATACGTGCCGTTTCCGCCATTATGTCCGGTTCTTTTCCGAATATCTGCACGGCGGTTTTAAATGTGTTGTCGGTTTTCAGCATATCGTAAGTGACCTTATCTTTATACACGAGCGCTTTGGCGCTTATCATTTCCGTGTACGCCATTTCAAGTCCGAAGTCGAAACAGATTTTCCTAAAAGCCAAGTCGCTTACCCCTGCCATGGGCGCAAGAAATACATTTTTCTTTAAATTTAAATTGCCTATTTTCATATTTTTTCTTTCATTTTGTTGCGTTTATATATCAAAAGCAAGCCTTCGAGCGTCAAATTGCGTTCTATAGCGTCCACTTCTTCTATGTTTTCACAAATCATACCCGCCAAACCGCCGGTAGCTATGACGGTGATTTTTTTATCGGTTTCAAGTTCTTCCATTATTCCGTGCAAAATGTGTTTTACGACACCGATATATCCGTTTACAACTCCCGACTGCATTGCTGTGACGGTAGAAGCGCCTATATACTTTGCAGGTTTTACAAGTTCTATTTTCGGCAATTTCGACGTTTTTTCAAATAGAGCTTCAGCGGAAATTTTAGCCCCCGGCGCTATCACCCCACCCAAATATTCGTTTTTTTCGTTTATGACGCAAAATGTCGTCGCCGTGCCGAAATCTATTATTATAAGAGGGCCTTTGTATTTATTCAGCGCTCCCACGGCATTTACTATTCTGTCCGTGCCGAGTTCTTTAGGGTCGGAGTATCTGAGTGCCAGACCCGTTTCAAGTCCTTGACCTACTATCATGGGTTTACATTTACAGTACTTTACCGCAAAACTTTCTATGGCGTGCATGGTGTCCGGCACCACGGAAGATATTATTACATCCTGTATTTCTGAAAGTCGGCGATTTTCAATATCAAAGAGTTCTTTAATCAATACCCCGTATTCATCACACGTTCGGTTTGTATCGGTGCCTATTCTGAAATTCATCACGGGTTCCTCTTCGTCATAAGATCCGAACACTGTATTTGTATTTCCGACGTCTATTGCAAGCAACATATTCTAATCTCTCCGCCCTTCTTTAAACAGACTTATTTCTCCGGAATTTAAAGAAAGTTTACCGTACTTGTCGTTTTCCACTGTAAGATTGCCGTTTTCGTTTAAATCCATGGCTTTTGCCGTCAACACTTCCCCGCCGTAATTAAACTTGACCGTTTTTCCTATTATGCAGGAATATTTTTTGAGGCGTGTAAGTATCGCTTTTTTATTGCCGTTTTCGTATTCTCCGTAATAAGTTGAAAAGTTTTTGATTACATCGAACAGAAAATCTGTCTTGTTGACTTCAATTCCTTCCATTTTAAGCGAAGTCGCAATGTCGGATATTTCATCCGGAAAACTTTCATTGTACAGATTTATCCCTATTCCTACAATTATATAATATGTCTGCTCAGGGTCGCTGCTCATCTCTGTAAGTATCCCACAAACTTTTTTGCCGTGACACAAAATATCATTCGGCCATTTAACTTCAGCCGCCGCCCCGACTTTTAAAACGGAGTCCAATACAGCCGCCGCCGCTACCGATGTAATGAACGGAGTTTCCGCTATATCTATCCTACTGCGTAAAAATATAGAAAAATAAAGCCCGTTTTCATCACTTACAAAACTGCGCCCTCTTCTGCCCCGACCTTCTGTCTGTTTTCCGGCAACCACCAGTGTGTTCCCGTTCATTTCGTCCACGTTGTCTTTAATATACTGGTTGGTGGATGGCAAAGTGTCAAAATATATGACCTTGTTTATAAATTTTTGATTTAAAAGCTGATAATACATTATATCCTCGTTTAAATCATTTCCCACTCCTTCAAAACAATAGCCTTTTCTCGTGGATGCGCTTATTATAAAGCCGGATTTTTTGAGTTCTTTCATAATCTGAGAAATATATGATCTCGTAACCTTGAAATCTCCCGCCAGGATTTCTCCTGACAGATATTTTCCTTTATTTTCATTCAAAATTTTTATAATATCCTCTTTGATCATATTATTGTTGCTCCTTGTCAATATTTAAGTCTTCCGCATTTTCAGTATTCACACTCAAAGTTTCGGCATTTTCCGTAAAATTATTGTCCGGTTTAAGTAAAATCAGTTGTTCTTTTAAATTTGAATTTTCTTTTTCCAAATCCTCAATTTGAGTTTTAAGCAGAATTGAATCCTGCCCGGCGTTATCCACCTGTTTTTTAGCCTGCTTAAGGTTTCTTCCCGCTTCAATACTTCGTGAAATTGACAAAAGCAACCCCGCTATTATTCCAAACACTGCCGACAAAACTATAATAAGCGCTTGTGAAATATATACGCTCCAAACAAAAAACCTAATCGTCACAACTTTGGAATTTTGCACGGCAAATACCGCAATTATTACTACAACAAGGAGCATAAGCACTATTTTTATGTTCGCCTTGATATCTTTCATAATCCCTCCTGATTTTTTCAATCATTTAAATATTTGCGAAATGTCATGTGCATACGGACATTTCTGTCGTGTTCGCCGGCGCTTAATGTATCGTACACTGTCGCATATAGTGGTATCATCCCGATTGAAAACGCATATTTCACCATATAGTACTCCGCTCCCCTGTCGCCTTCAAAAAATATGTATTTGACATTTTTTTCCAAAAAACTTGCCACATATTCCTTAAGTTCTTTTAAAGGCTGTAAATCAAGCATACCTAGCGGATTTATATTGTTCCACAAAAGGCTGTATTCTTTTGAGGGGTAAATAAAATCATATATTCCGAATTGATATTTCAGTTCTTCCGCTTGAGAATCGGTCAATTTATCTTTACAAAATAATAAAATTCCTTCATTCATACTCAGCCCTCCGTGATTTATCATAAGCGGTATAATTTATAAGATTATAACATATTTACAATTAATTTGTTCAGCTTTCATAATCATCGAGGTAATTATATTTTTTTTCTTTGTATTTCCACCCCAAACAACAATCCAAATTAATATTTTTTACGGATTTTAAGAGACATTTTTCCAAGTTGGGATTATTTTCGCTTAAAATTGATATTAAATTTTTTACTTCCGCCCTCTTTGAAACTATATCGCCGGATGCCACTTTACACCCGCAATTCATCGCTTTTAAACTATGAAAATTCATAAAATTTACTATGTCCTTTTCATAAATGTAATACATCGGTCTTATAATTTCCATGTTTTTAAAATTCTGAGACTTAAGTTTCGGGAGCATCGTTTTAAAACATCCGGTATATAGTAAATTCATAAGTGTAGTTTCATTCACATCGTTAAGATGATGCCCTAATGCAAGTTTGTTACACCCAAGACTTTCCGCCTTGCCGTAAAGCGCTCCCCGGCGCATACGGGCGCACATATAACACGGATACTCCGCCGACATTTCGGATACCGATTTAAATATATCCGTGTCGAACATTTCCACCGGGATTCCCATTTTTTCACAATTACGCAAAAGATTATCTTTGTTTTCCTTATTAAATCCGGGATTCATAGATATATACTTTGCCTCAAAAAAGACTTCGCCGTGTTTTTTTAGTTCCTGCACGAGTTTTGCCAAAACAAGACTGTCTTTACCTCCGCTTATTGCAACGGCAACCCTGTCGCCCTCATTTATAAGTTTAAATTCTTTGAGCGCACGAATAAACGGCGACCATAAATAACGACGATATTTTTTTATAAGATTTCTCTCAACTTCCGCTTTTATACTTTCAGACATTTTACCCCTCTTATTATATTTTATGTTATACTTATACCAAGTTGCATAAGAAATTACAGTATTAATTTCCACTTTAATTTTTTGTAACACGACTTTATGATAAATTCTGCTTAAGATTGTATACTGCATTTTTAAAAGCAAATTAATATTAAACTACAGTAATATAATTATACACTTTCAGGAGTTATTATGTCACAATATTTAAAAAAACAAAAAAGCGTTGCCGTGATAAATGATATGTCGGGGCTCGGCAGGTGTTCACTCACGGCGGCGTTACCTATAATTTCAGCGCTTAAAGTAAAATGTTGTCCCTTTCCTACCGCCATACTTTCAAACCAAACAGGATACGAAAGTTTTTACAGTGTGGATTTTACACCCCATATGAAAAAATATGCCGAGGAATGGACAAAACGCAATATACATTTCGACTGCATTATGAGCGGCTTTTTAAATAACGCCGAACAGATACAAATTGTCGGAAAACTGTTTGACCGGTTTAAAACGGAAGATACCAAAATAATAGTAGATCCGGTAGCAGGGGACGACGGAAAACTCTATTCGGGCTTTAAAAATGATATGGTGGAAGAATTTAAAAAACTTATTTCAAGAGCCGACGTCATAACCCCGAACATCACGGAAGCGTGTCTTTTAACCGATACAAAGTACGATGAAAATGCCTTTAAAAATTACGAAAAAATAAAAAATATCGGCTTCACCCTCATGGATATGGGCGCAAAAAACGTGATTATAACAGGCATATCACGGGGTAAATATATAGATAATTGTTGTTTTGAAAAAAATGAAGAACCTTATATAATATCCTCCGAAAAATATTCATGCTCAAGATCCGGTACGGGAGATGTTTTCGTGTCGATAATCACGGCGGAAACGGCAAAAAACGTCGATTTAAAAAAAGCCGTAACAAAAGCCGCAAACTTTATATATAAATCCGCCAAACTTGCCTCCGACCTCGATGTTGCTCCGGAAGACGGCATTTGCTTTGAAGAATACCTTTGTGAACTTTAATCATGTAGGAGAAAAATTTGTACAATATAGGTATTGATGTCGGTGCGACTTTTATAAAAGCGGCATTGATAAATTCAAATTTAGAAAAAATCGCTTTTAAATCCGTCAAAACTCCCAAAAATTCCAATGATTTTTATGATGCGATAAAAAATATTGTAAATGATCTTATCATTAAAGAAAAGATTGATTTAGGAAAAATAGACTTTATAGGTATGGGTATCCCGGGAGATATAGACATCTCGGGCTACGTTCATAAACTTATCAACATCGGTTTATATGAAGAAAACATACTTGAAAAAATGCAACATATTTTTAAAAATACTGAAATTGCCATAAAAAACGACGCCTACGTCGCAATGATTGCGGAAAAAATGTACGGCTCGCTTAAAAACACTGATAATGCACTACTTTTGACACTCGGCACGGGTGTGGGCGGTTCGGTTTTGATAAACGGCAAAATTTATACCGATAAAAGCGGCGCTAATCCGGAAATCGGACACACGTATGTAGGAAAAAATTTTTATGACTGTAGTTGCGGACAAAACGGCTGTCTTGAGACATTCTGCTCCGCCTCGGCAATTACAAAATACTACAAAAAAATTACGGGAAAATCGGATCAAGTTTCAGCCGAATTGATATTTAAGCTCTACGAAGATGAAGAAATCTATGCCGTACAAACTGTTGAAAGGTTTATAGAATATCTTGCAATCGGGATATCGAATTATTGTAACATCATGATGAGCGAAAAAATCGCAATAGGCGGCGGACTTTCTTTAAGTTTCGATCTTTATTGTGAGAAACTTCGCCGAAAAACAAGAGAAAGACTGTTTAACAAAGAACTCTGTGATGTACGGATAGTCCAAACGAAATTTAAATACGATGCCGGCGTTATCGGTGCGGCTTTAATAAAAAAATACTCTCTAAATCCTAATAATACTGATTAGCTTTAAAAAATGTAGTATGT
>CAMYCP010000047.1 GCA_947254385.1 uncultured Filifactor sp.
ACTTAAGATTTTACCTAAGTGCTTTAAGTGAATATATCCCAATTAATATAAAACTTCCATAAATTATTATCCCTGTACTGCTTAAACCCTGATCCAATAGCGGAATCATAACCGGTATATTATTTGTAGCGTGAACTATGATCGAGGATTTGACGGATTTTGTCTTGTAATAAACATATGATAAAGAACAGTCTGAACTTACAGAAAAAGTACAAGCTCTTGAAAAATTCATTTCTGAAGCCACTAAAGAGAGCCTAAATGCCCAGTCCTTCCTAAATATAGTAAAAAAATATACAGACATTACGGAACCGGATGCTGAAATAATCAGGACATTTGTAGACAAGATTTATGTTGAGCAGTCTCAAAAAGTAGAAGGTACAAGAACTAAGAAACAAACTGTCCGGATACAATGGAACTGCATCGGAGTAGTTGATATCAATCAAAATACAGAAAAATCGGCATAACCGGTATTACTACTATTCATGCCGATAATTTTTTAAGGAATTAAATCCCTAGTTTGCAGCCCCTTTTGGCACTCTTTTATAATTATTTACATAAAAAATTACAGTATCATATACGTTCCATCCGGTATAATATTTTACCGTCTTTCCTTTTAGTTTAAATATTATCACATAAAGTTAAGCTATATTATTCCGCATATTTCTTCTAAATTCGATATGCCGTTTTCTTTCATATATTTTTCAATTCCGTTTACTATTTCAAGTCCCGCCGTTGGATTTAAAAACGATGCTGTGCCGAATTCTATCAATTTTGCACCCGCCATTATAAATTTTATCGCATCACGATAATCGGTTATACCGCCTATTCCAATCACGGGTATGCTTACCGCTTTTGAAATTTCTCTCACCATTCTGAGTGCTATGGGTCTTATGGCAGGTCCCGAAAGTCCGGCGGTCGTGTTTAAAAAATAAGATTTTTTTGAATATATGTCGATTTCAAGAGCATTAAAGGTATTTACCGCACTTATGCCGTCCGCTCCGGCGTTTTCAACCGCAAGTGCAACTTTTACTATGTCGTGTGCGTTGGGAGAAAGTTTTACAACTAACGGTTTTTTTGTAACTTTTCTGATTTCCCGGGTGATGTTTCCCGCATCTTCCGCCGTCATGCCGAATGCCATACCGCCACATTTGACGTTGGGGCAGGATATGTTAAGTTCGATTATGTCGAATATTCTTTTTTTTTCGTTCGCTTCATCGAGTTTGGATACGGCGGATACATATTCTTCTGTTGTGTCTCCTCCGACGTTCGCCAGTATGATTGTGTTTTTGGAGGATAAAAATTTACTTTCTTCAGCTATATAATTTTCTATGCCGGGATTTTGAAGTCCTATGGAGTTCATAACGCCGGACGGTGTCTCAAGTATTCTTAAACCCTGATTTCCTTTTTTGGGAAGTAATGTAAGCCCTTTGGTCGCCACCGCTCCTAAAATTTCCACATCGTAAAAGTCATTGTATTCTTCCGCAAAGCCGAATGTACCGGATGCGGCGATGACCGGATTTTTGAATTTTAAACCGAATGCTTGTATTTCAGTTATTCCCATTGTATATCTTCCCCTTTAAATACCGGCCCGTCTTTACATACGGTATACATCTTTCCGCCTATGTCCACCGAACACGAAAGACACGCACCTATGCCGCATCCCATGCGCCTTTCAAGTGACACATACGTGTTTTTGTGCTTTTGTGCTACAGTACGCATCATCGGCACCGGCCCGCACGCAAATACGGTTTCATAGGATTTAAAATCTATGTCGTCGGTTATCAGCCCACCTATTTTGATATAAACGTGTACATCATGAAACAGATTGTGTATATTTTCTATTTCTTCGTCCGAATAGATGCCGCTTTTTATCCCGATGTAAAGTTTCGTTTTTAAATTTAAAGCCGGCATATAAAGCGGTGCGGCTCCTATTCCTCCGCCTATGAGGCAGAGGTTGTTTTTTATTTCGGGAAAACCGTTACCGTGAGGCCCGTGAAGTAAAATATGATCGCCTTTTTTTAAATGTGTCATTTCGTTTGTCATTTTGCCTCTGTTTTGATATAAAAATCCGAGTTCCCCGTTTCTGTTTTCAAACACGCTTATCGGACGGAAAAGTCCGCCATCCGAATTCAATGTTTTTACCATGAAAAACTGTCCGTTTTTTACGGGTTCTGTGTTTTTTATTTTAAGGAGGTATATATCGTTTGTGATGCGTTTATTTTTTATTATCGTTTCATTTCTTACGCAAAACATATTTTAAGCTCCTCAGCCGTTTTTGCGGCACGCGTTTTAAGTACTTTTTCAAAATCGGATGCGTCCTGAAGCCCTGCAGTTATCCCGCGTGAAACATTTACTATGCCGTTTTTTTGCTCACAAAGCAAATACTTTATGTCTTCCGCTTTCGCACCTTGTGCGCCGTATCCCGGCACCAGCAGAAACAATTTGTCGGTTAAGGGTTTCACGTTTTTTAAGTTTGAGAGATGATTTACCCCGACTACTGCGGCAAGTTGCGAAAATTCGCCGTCGGATTTTAAATTTCGTCCCCATTCATATATTTTTTTAAGTACATTTTGATATAGCGTCACGCCGGAATTTAAAATCAGATCTTCAAAATCTTTTGATCCGGGATTGGAAGTTTTGGCGAGCAAAAATGCGGCTTTGCCCGTTTCAAGGTACGGATAATACGGTGATACGGAGTCTTCTCCCATGTAAGCGTTTAATGTCACGGCATCCGATTCAAAGTCTCCGCTCATGTGGGCTTTGGCATAAAGTTCCGCCGTGGATCCGATGTCGGATCTCTTGATGTCGGCTATAACCTTATGTCCTTTTTTTCGTATATAGGACAGGATTTCTGAATACGCTTTAAGTCCTTCCGTGCCGTAGACTTCATAGCAGGCAATTTGTACTTTGTAGCACGCCGCATACTCAGATGTGTAGTCAACTATCGCTTTGGCGTAAGATACAAAGTGTTCGTGGGGTTTAAACTGTCCTTCGGTTATAATGCGAGGTACCTGTTCTTTTCTTAAATCTATTCCCACACAAAGCGGTGAAATTTCCATCGCTCTTTTTCTTATTTCATTTATCATATTTTCCTCTTTTTATACTTAAATTTGTAAGGGTTCGGCGAAAACTGTCGGATAACGTGTTTTTAAGTCGTATAAACGAACGTAAAATTACGATTTTTTATTTCATAACTTTGACGATATTACAAACGCCGGACAATTTTTTTGTAATTTTTATACCGGTTTATATAAAAAAATCTCTAAAAATTTTATTTTTAAAAAATATTGATTTTACAATGTATTTTTATCAATTTTTAGAGATGCTAAAAAAATTTCGCTGCCGCTTTTAACTTTAATAATTTTTATAGATAAATTTACGGTTTATTTTGAAAGCAAGTCGGTATTAGAGTGTGTTGTATTCTATTTTTCCCGAACATATCGTCATCAGGATATGTCCTTTTATTTCTCTTTTGTCGTAGGGGGTGTTTTTACTTCGAGTTGAAAGTTTATTTATGTCCAGTCTGTCGTCTTTATCGTCAAATATTACTATGTCGGCGACGTTGCCCGGTTCGAGCGAACGGGTTTTTCCGATTAAATCGGACGGAAAAATGCACATCATTTGTATCAGCGTTTTTTTAGGTATGTCGTTATCATAAAATACACGATTTACCATGGAATATGCGTTTTCTATGTTTATTATGCCGGGAGAGCCGTTTTGTTTGTCTTCTTCCGTGTGCGGTGCATGGTCTGTTCCTATGGAGTCCACATATCCTTTCTTTATCGCATTAATTAAAAATTTACGATCTTCTTCGCCTGCAATCGGCGGATTTACCCGATAATCGAGGTTGGAGCTGAATATATGATGCGGTGTTACTTCAAAAGTTATGTTTGTGTTTTTCTCTTTCGCTTTTATTATGGCTAAGGCGGAGTTTTTTTTGCTTATGTGACAAAAATGCAGTCTTCCCCCCGTCTCTTCGGCTAATTTTATATTGCGTATGACCATTTCCGTTTCCGGTTGGCTATGATCCATTATCAAAAAGTTGTATTCAGCGGAGAGTTTAAGTGCTTGTTTCATTATTTCGGGATCATCCACGTTTTTGCCGTCGTCGGAAAATATATGCGTGTATTCAAGCAATTTTTTGTAGTCGGTAAGTTCTTTTCCCTGCAAATTTTTTGTGACCGACCCTACTTGATACACTCTTAAAGGCAGGTTTTTCATACCGGCTTTTATAGTATCAAATACTTCGACTTTGTCACATACGGGTTTGGTGTTCGCCATTGCGATTACATCGGTGTATCCCCCTTTCATGCAGGCAATTGCGGCTTCTTCATACGTCTGTTTATACTCAAATCCGGGATTACGCAAATGAAAGTGGGTATCCGTAAATGAAGTCATGACATAATTATTTTTTGCATCTATTATTTTATAGTCGAATGAATTTTCAGCGATGAATTTTTCAGCGTCACTATCTTTTTTATAGATTTTATCGTCTTTTATAAGAATAGAGGTTTTTTTATTCGTTAAAGGATTTATTGCGTTTTTAATGTATTTCATATCTTCACCCGTTAAACGTGCATTACTTTATCGCAGTATTGACATGAATATGCACCGTCTTCCGCTGTTTTTTTATAAAATGCAACTTGCTTTACGTATTGATGATTAGTGACGCATTTAGGGTTGGGGCAACTGCTGTATATAGTGTCATACTTTGTTTCTTCCGGTTTTGCAGGATTTTGTTCGGCGTCGGTTACGAGTTTGAGTATAAGCGCCATGCGGATATACATACCATTTCTTGCCTGTTCGAAGTATTTAGCGCGCGGATCTTTGTCCACGTCTTCCGTGATTTCATTTACCCTAGGAAGCGGATGCATTATCGTCGCATCAGGCAAGGCAAGTTTCATTTTTTCTTCATCGAGGACATACACGTTTTTAAGTCTCTCGTAAGTTTCCATATCATCAAATCTTTCACGTTGTATACGTGTCATATACACTATATCAGCTTTAGGCAAGGCGTCTTCAAGGTTTCGCATTTCAAAGAAACATCCGCCTTTTACGGTATTTTTGATATAATCCGGCATTTCAAGTTCTTTAGGTGACACAAAGAGATACGTGTTGTTATCGTAACGGTTCATGGCTTCTACAAGCGAATGGACAGTTCTGCCGTATTTTAAATCTCCTACCAGGGCGATATTCAGGTGGTCGAGACGTCCTTTTTCTTTAGATATTGTCAAAAGGTCGGTCAAAGTTTGTGTCGGGTGTTGATGTCCTCCGTCTCCCGCATTTATTAGGGGAACATCCAACACTTCCGAGGCAAGCCGTGCCGCTCCCTCAAGCGGGTGACGCATTGCAATTATATCAGTGTAACAGGATACGGTCTTTACGGTATCTTTTAACGATTCGCCTTTGGATACGGATGAATTTTTTACATCCGAAAAGCCGATAACCTGTCCTCCAAGTCTAAGCATCGCCGCTTCAAAGCTGAATTTTGTGCGTGTGGATGGCTCAAAAAAAAGAGTAGCCAAAATTCTGCCTTTCATCTTATCCGCATAACGCTCCGGATGAATGGAGATATCTTTACCTACTCTTATCAGTTCGTCCAATTCTTCTACTGAAAAATCTTCGATTTCTATTAAATTTCTCATGTTTCCTCCTTGATAGTCTCACGTACTAAATTAAAAGAGTTTATTATTATCTTGTATAGGATACTTTATCACCTGATTTTTGTCAATACAAAAATAAAAATGAACCGCACAGGGTTCATTTTTTATGTAAATATAAAACCTATATTTATACCGATTTACTTCGGTATAATATGTATTAATTATTTTGATTAGGGAGAGCCAAACTTATTATGAGCGCCTTATCCACTTTTTTTATAAAGGCGGGCGAACATTTGCCGATTTTATCTCTGAGCCTCATTTTGTCTATCGTCCTAAGTTGTTCTAAAAGTACGACGGAATCTTTATTCAAACCGAATTCTCCGGCGTTTATTTCAAGGTGGGTGGGCAATTTCGCTTTATTTATCTGAGACGTTACGGCGGCAACTATTATAGTAGGTGAATACCTGTTGCCGATATCGTTTTGAAGGATTAAAACCGGCCTTATACCGCCTTGTTCCGACCCTTTTACCGGACTTAAATCGGCGTAAAAAATATCGCCCCTCCTGACTAAAAGTTTTTTCATATGTATACATTCTCCGATTATTTGGTAAACTTTTTAAAGATAACTTTTTTCACATTCAATTTTTCCGTTTCTTAAATATACTCTTCTTACTCTATGCCCTACAAGGCAAAGTATTTCATAGGATATTGTACCTACCTTGCGTGCAAAGTCTGCGGCGGTACAATTTAAAATATCACCGAATATAACGACTTCATCCGACTTTTTAACATCGTCGTCCACATGGAGCATACACTGATCCATACAAATGTTGCCCACGATTTTATAAAATTTTCCGTTTATACAAAATTCGACCTTATCTTTAAATTCACGTAGCAACCCGTCCGCATATCCTATAGCGCAAGTCGCTATTTTTTGCGGTTCTTCAAGTGTGTAATGAAAGCCGTAGCTTACGCTCCTGCCGGCAGGCAAAGCTTTTACGTGTGTAACATCGGTTTTAAGCGTCATAACGGGTTTAAGCGAAACTAAAGTTCGGTCGACTTCATCTGACGGAAAATAGCCGTAAAGCACTATGCCTAAGCGCACCATATCAAACCCGTATTCGGGATAACAAAGCATCCCTGCTGAATTGTCGCAGTGTCTTATGTCAAATGTTATGCCTAAGTCTTCAAGCTCGGATATCATTTCAATAAACAATTTATATTGTAAAACGGTGGTTTCCCTTTCTTTTTCATCGGAACGCGCAAAGTGCGTAAATATGCCTTTAAAATGCAAATTTTTTAAGGAAGATATTTTTCGTATTTCATTGATACTTTCTTCATCGGCTTGAAATCCTATTCTTGACATTCCCGTATCTATTGCTATGTGGATATTTGCATTTTTATTTTTTCTTAAAGCGGCATCTGATATTTCTTTTGCGTCATGATATGAAAATACCGTAAAATCCACATCATTTTCTATAAAATCGTCGTAAAATTTTTCTCCTGTATAGCCTAATGTCATTATAGGCACGATTATGCCGTTTTTTCTAAGTTCAAGTGCCTCCAGGGGCGTTGCGACGGCAAAATAATCAGCACCCTCTTTTTCGTATAGCCTTGCCATGGTGACGGCTCCATGACCGTATGCGTTGGCCTTCAAGACGCAACATATTTTTGTTTTTGAAGATATGAGAGCTTTAAGATTTTTGAAATTGCTTTCAGCGTTATCCAGATTTATTATGGCGCGTACTGAACCGTATTTACTCACAAAATTCACTTCCCAATCTATTTTTCAAGTATACAAAACGCCACGGCGTGACTTTTGTCATGTGACAACGACAGATGCCATCTGCCGGAAGGAAAAATATCCTTAGCTTTGCCGTGAAGTACAAGGTAAGGCTTTCCCAATGAGTCGTGCAACACTTCCACATCGACAAACGTTATTCCGATAAATCCTGTGCCGAGCGCCTTGGATACCGCCTCCTTAGCTGCAAAAATAGCCGCCGCCGTGGAATACGGAAAATTCTTGCCAAGTATATATTCACGTTCACTTGGCGTGTAAAATCGCCTTATAAAGTTGGGGTGTCTGAGCATAATATTTTTAATGCGCTCTATTTCCAAAATATCGGTACCTACCGCATGTATCATTTTATCCTCCTGTTTTAAACCGTAAAGTTTTTTTAATCGCTAATTACTATGATTTATAAAAATAAAAAAGTAAAAAATTATTTAATATATGCTTTAAATCCTGTAAGTTCGTATTTAGTGCCTTTAAGTTCGACCGAAAACATAAATGTCCCTTCAAATACGGGGTTTGAAGATACTCCCGTAGTGTAGCCGTTAAAGTAAATATTATATAAATTGCCTCCGACGTTGTCCATTGCGAAAATTTCCGCACTGTTACGAATTTCCGGTCTAAATGTGGCCGTTGTCACCGAAAAATATGGGGAACGGTATTCAACTGAGGTCATATCCCGTTTGTTTAAAGCGTGCCCTGAATTTAATACAGTTTTAAACGCACTTGAACTTAACGTTTTTCCAAACACTTCACCGGCGTATTCATTGACGGTTTTTAACGAAAAGTCGGCGACACGTTTACCGTCCCGCAAAGTGATTTTTTTGTACTCATCGTAAGTAAGCGCATTTTTTAAAGCATAATTTAATATGAGGTTATCATCTATTTCAGATTTTTTAAAATCCGGTAAATCGGCATTTAAAAGTCCGACCGCCATTTCACCGAATACGGCGCTCTCTTTTTCCGTCATGGTGAGACTGCGTTTTAAATTCAAGGGTTCAAAATAAAAATTTGAAATTTCCTTTTTGTAGGACGGTTTGTCCTTATTCGGCTTAAATTCCAAAAATACGACGCTCTCACCCATAAAATTAACAAAATCCAAACTTGCGAACGTTTTGCCGTCATGAAGTCTTATCGGTTCGGCGGACTTCACCGAAGAACCGTTCAACACGGAAGAGAGAGTTTCGGTTTTTATCAAAAGTCTTTTGTTTTCTTTTGAAAAAGAA
>CAMYCP010000048.1 GCA_947254385.1 uncultured Filifactor sp.
TTTAATTTTCCCATGTCAGTATTATACTACATTTCTTAACGCTTGTCAGTATAAAGTTACATTACAAAAATTTCTAATGTAAAAAATTAATACTGTAATTTCTTATACAATTCAGTATCAGTTAATAAATGTTGGAATGAACAACAAAAATATAGTTTTTTTAAAAAATAATTTCTAAATATCAACTTTATTTTCATTTGATGTTTACAAACGTTTTTTTTTAATATATAATTTTTTAAAGGTGCCGAAGAAGGGATTTTCTCTGACTCAAAACCGTTTTAAAGGCGCTTGTGCGCTTTTTTTATTTGATTGAAAGGAGAATATCATGGAAGAACGTATAGCCATAGTAGGCATCATAATTGAAAATATGGATCAAACAGGTAAAGTTAATGCGGTTTTGCACGAATATGCAAATTACATACGAGGAAGAATGGGTATTCCACAAGTTGAAGAAGGAGTAAACGTAATAAGCATTATTGTTAGAGCTCCTCAGGATAAAATAAGTGCCATGACCGGAAAACTCGGAGGGATCGATGACATTACGTGTAAAGCCGTATATTCCAAAGTTAAATGCGTGAAATAGTAAAAAAACTCTACTTAAATCAAGATCTTTCGGATGAAGAATTTTTAACATTGTTAAAAAGTGATGAAGATATTGAAATTTTAAATTTATACGCCCGCAAAAGAGCCGAAGAAAACTATGGAAAATCGGTGTTTTTAAGAGGACTTATAGAAATTTCCAACATATGCACACAAGATTGTTTTTACTGCGGAATAAGGCATTCAAACAAAAAAATAAAACGTTACGACTTGAACGAAGAGGACATTATAAAATCCTGTCGCACGGGATATGATATAGGTTTTCGTACATTTGTCCTTCAAGGCGGGGAAGATGAATACTTTACAGATGAAAAACTATCTTACATCATAAAATCCATAAAAAAATTTTGTACGGGTGCGGCAGTCACATTGTCCTTAGGAATAAGAAACTTTGAATCTTACAAAAAACTCAAATCTTTCGGAGCGGATCGCTATTTATTGCGTCATGAAACGGCAGATGAAGAAATATTTTCAAAACTTCATCCAAAAAATCAATCATTCGCTAAAAGAAAACAAGCGCTTTATGAACTTAAATCCCTTGGTTTTCAAGCAGGAGCCGGTATGATGATAGGAGCGCCTTTCGTCTCTTTTAATACTTACCTTAAAGATATAAGATTTATGCAGAGCTTAAACCCTGCTATGATAGGGATAGGCCCTTTTATTCCGGCAAAAGGAACTCCGTTTGAAAATATGCCGTGCGGTAGTGCGTATGAAACTTTAAAAATGATTTCAATACTTCGCCTTATCTTCCCCCAAGCACTGATACCGTCCACGACGGCGCTTAATACACTCGAAAAAGACGGTTGGAGCAAAGGAATACTTGCCGGTGCAAACGTAATAATGCCTAATTTAAGTCCGGACTATGCACGTAAAAACTATACCTTATATGATCACAAAAAAATTCACGGGTTGGAGGCTGCGGAAAATGTCAAAGCAATTTCCACAGCTATGGAAAAAATAGGATATAAGGTCGACATGGCAAGAGGCGATGTCAGATGGAGGAAAAATGTACTATAAAAAATCGAATAAAGCGGAAGAATTTATTAACCATGAAGAAATAATGGAAACGCTTGAATATGGAGAAAAAAACTCACATAATCGTGCTTTGATTAAAGAAACATTGGAAAAAGCGGCACAAATGAAAGGTTTAAATCATAGAGACGCTTTTTTGTTGCTTTCATGTGAAGAAGAAGATTTGAACAAAGAAATAATAAACCTGGCACGCAAAATCAAACGTAAATTTTACGGACACAGAATAGTTCTGTTCGCACCGCTCTATCTTTCAAACTATTGTGTAAACGGGTGTGTATATTGTCCTTACCACACCAAAAATAAAAATATAATACGTAAAAAACTCTCTTTGGACGAAATAAGAGAAGAAGTGATTGCACTTCAAGACATGGGGCATAAAAGATTGGCACTTGAGGCGGGAGAAGATCCTAAAAATTTCACCATGGATTATCTTATAGAATGTATAAACACGATATATTCCATTCACCACAAAAACGGCGATATTCGCAGAGTGAACGTAAATGTGGCTGCAACAACCGTAGAAAACTACACGAGACTTAAAAATGCGGGAATCGGAACTTATATATTGTTTCAGGAAACATATCACAAACAAAACTATGAACTCCTGCATCCGTACGGACCCAAACACAATTACGCCTACCATACGGAGGCGATGGACAGAGCCATGGAGGGGGGAATAGATGACGTAGGTGTCGGAGTACTCTTCGGACTTAACAACTACCGTTATGATTTTGTCGGACTTTTAATGCACGCCGAACACCTTGAAGCACGTTTCGGGGTAGGTCCGCATACCATATCCGTGCCTCGTATACGTCCTGCCGACGATATAGATCCGGCTGATTTTGACAACTCGGTAAATGATAAAATATTTGAAAAAATGGTTGCCATGATAAGAGTAAGCACACCCTATACAGGCATGATAATGTCGACACGTGAAACCGCACGCAGTAAACAAATAGGACTTGATGTAGGAATATCGCAGATAAGCGGCGGATCCAAAACGAGCGTAGGAGGGTATGCCGCCGACATACTCGAACAAACTGAAGGCTCCGAACAATTTGACACCATAGACAAACGCACCTTGGACGATGTAATATCGTGGCTTTTGGATATGGGATACGTGCCGTCATTTTGTACGGCTTGCTACAGAGAAGGCAGAACCGGTGACAGATTTATGAGTATAGTAAAATCAGGACAACTTCAAAACATATGTCAGCCCAACGCACTTCTTACATTGACCGAATACCTTGAAGACTATGCCACACCTGAAATCAAACGTAAAGGATACGAAAGAATACCCGGAGAACTTTTAAAAATAGAACGTGAAGCCTCATGTAAAAAAACCGCTGAATGGATAGAAAATATTAAAAACGGTAAACGTGACCTACATTTTTAAAATAATGTGGAAAAAAAACTTTCTCTTTGTTAAAATACAAGAGAAAGTTTTTTATTTTTTTAAAGGCGGGCATTATGAACAAACACTTAAAAATAATATACTTATGCGTGATTCTCTGTATTTTATCATCATGTAAAAAAACAACAATTGATAAGCAAGATCCTTCTTACA
Source organism: uncultured Filifactor sp. (assembly GCA_947254385.1). Lineage (GTDB taxonomy): Bacteria > Bacillota > Clostridia > Peptostreptococcales > Filifactoraceae > CAMYCP01. The sequence continues at coordinate 3,200 of CAMYCP010000048.1, forward strand.
CCCTGCAACAATCCACGCCTGAAACGCAGCTTATGAAAAACGCCGGCTCCATCTACAAATATATATCCCCTGAAAAGCGAAAAGAACTGATTGAGATACTGAAACAGATAAATGCACTCAAATATGAACGAATAAAAAACAATCAATTTGCAATATCACTAAAAGAACAAAATTTAAGAAACGAATTTAACGATTATTTAGACGAAAAAACCTCCGAAATAATTTCTCCCGAACCTGATGAATACATCACGGACAAAATTCAAAAAAACTATTGTATAGATTATATCTCGGGAGAACTTAAAAAAATACTGAATGCCGATGATTACACGGCATATATGAACAAATTGCAATCATATAAAAATACCGGTGTATCTTCCGATTTATATGACATAGAAGATATAGTGTCCCCGTATGAAGGTATTGAAAAACTCTGGATAAGTTTTTTTATAGAAAGATTTGCGGATGAGAAAGTATTGGGATTATACAAAGTGAAACGCAATAAATCACCGACACCCGTATATTTTCTTCCGACATATCGAAATTACGGAACGGAAGATTTAAAAGCTGATAAATATTGGTCATCAATATCTGCGATCATACCTAAAAAATATATAAAAAACTTTACGCATCTTCTGCTTGCGACGGACGGAGAATATAACACAATGGCATCCGTCACATTAAACCCGCTTGAATATAATAATAAATATTGGGTATTTCACATAGACCCCGAAGACAGTGATGATGATTTTATCGGTACAATAATACATGAATTTGGGCATTATCTTACACTTAACGTAAACGAAGTGGATTTTACGGAAGATTATGACCTTACAAGATATGCTGAAGAAGGGCTTAACGCAAAAGAAAAATCATTACTGAACAAATTTTACAACGAATTTTGGAAAGACTACTGTTTGGACGAATTTCCAACATCTGAAGAATTTTATTTAAGAAATAAAAGCGACTTTGTGTCGGACTATGCCGCAACGGATGTCACCGAAGACATGGCGGAGAGCTTTCGTGTATTTGTCTTGGAAGAAAAACCCGCCGGAAACAGCATACAGGAGCGTAAAGTCCGATTCTTTTATTATGAAAGTAAATATGCTAAAATACGTAAAAAAATACGCAAAAATTTAAATATGAGTACACCTTAGTGCAAATACCGATAAAGTATAGTATAATTAACATGATATATTTTAAATTTTATAGAAATGGAGTAGAATTAATGAATTTTTTGGATAACTTTATTTCCAAAAGAGAAATAAAAAAACTTTGGAACAAAGTAAAAATAGTAAATTCATTTGCCGATGCGACAAAAAAACTCTCAAATGGAGACTTGATAGCAAAAACCGATGAATTTAAAAAAAGACTTAAAGACGGATCGACATTGGATGAAATCTTACCCGAAGCATACGCCGTTTGCCGAGAAGCGTCCGAAAGAGTACTCGGTTTAAGACACTATGATGTTCAGATAATGGGCGGAATAGTATTAAACGAAGGGCGCATTGCGGAAATGAAAACAGGTGAAGGTAAAACCCTCGTCGCAACTTTGCCGGTATACTTAAACGCACTTACCGAACAAGGCGTACACGTTGTAACCGTAAACGACTACCTAGCCAAAAGAGATATGGAGTGGATGGGTAAACTCTACAAGTTTTTGGGACTTTCAATCGGAGTCATAATACACGGACTGAACAGCGAAGAACGTCGCACGGCTTATAATGCGGATGTAACTTACGGTACAAATAACGAATTTGGATTCGATTACCTTAAAGACAATATGGTGACATATAAAAACCAAATGGTACAACGCCCGTTAAACTACGCCATAGTCGATGAAGTCGATTCAATATTGATAGATGAGGCACGTACTCCGCTCATAATTTCAGGACAGGGAGATAAATCTACAGATCTTTATGTACGCGCCAACACATTCATTCAAACATTAAACGCCGACACCGACTACGTGATAAATGAAAAAGAAAATGCCTCCACCTTGACCGAAGAAGGCTTGCAAAAAGCTGAAAAATTCTTTAATGTTGAAAGTATGACCGATATAGCCAACATGGAAATTTATCATAATATCGGACAGGCGCTTAGAGCCAACACACTTATGAAACGTGACGTAGACTACGTGGTAAAAGATGGTGAAATAGTAATAGTTGATGAATTTACGGGTCGTTTGATGTTCGGCAGACGATATTCCGCAGGATTACATCAGGCTATAGAAGCTAAAGAAGGACTTGAAGTTCAAAGAGAATCCAAAACACTTGCGACCATCACATTTCAAAATTATTTCAGAATGTATAAAAAACTTGCCGGTATGACAGGTACAGCCAAAACGGAAGAAGAAGAATTCAATTCCATATACAACATGGACGTAGTACAGATACCTACAAATAAAGAAGTCGTTCGTGAAGACAGGGATGATCAGATATATAAAACCGAAGAGGCAAAATACAATGCTGTAGTTGAAGAAGTGATAAAAAAACACAAAACCGGTCAGCCTATACTCATAGGCACAATATCCATCGAAAACTCTGAAAAACTCTCATCCATGCTTAAAAAACGCGGCATACAACATGAAGTATTAAACGCCAAACACCATGAAAAAGAAGCGGAAATCATCGCACAGGCGGGACGTTTCAACTCGGTTACTATAGCAACCAACATGGCAGGCAGAGGTACGGACATAATCTTAGGCGGAAACCCAGAATTTATGGCTGAGAAAGAAATGAGAAAATCAGGTTATGACGAAGACGCCATAGCTTTTGCCAACGGTTTTGCTCCGTCTGAAGATGAAGAACTGTTGAACGCAAGAAAAGAATATCAAAAAATACTGGAAGAAAAAAAATCGGAACTGAAAGAAGAACACAACAAAGTAAAAGAAGCGGGCGGGCTTGCCATAATCGGGACAGAACGCCATGAATCCAGACGTATAGATAACCAGCTTAGAGGTCGTTCGGGGCGTCAGGGAGATCCGGGAGATACGCGTTTTTATATTGCCCTCGAAGATGAACTCATGAGAATATTCGGTGGAGAAAGAGTATCCAAAATCATGGAAAAAATCGGATATGACGAAACTGAAGCACTTGAATATCCCATGCTTTCAAAAAGCATAGAAAGCGCACAGAAAAAAGTTGAAGGCAGAAACTTCGGCATACGTAAAAGCGTATTGCAATATGACGATGTCATGAACACTCAAAGAGAAATAATATACTCCGAAAGAAGAAAAGTACTTGAAGGGGAAGATGTAAGTTCCGAAATAGTCTCCATGATAAACAATGTGGTAGGTGGTATAATTTCACAATATGCACCTAAAGACACCTATGCGGAAGAGTGGGATTTTAAAGGATTGTCCGCCAAAACCAAAGTTGTTTTGGGAATAGACATAGACTTTGACAAATATGACAAAGAAAAAATCGACAGAGAAACACTCATAAAAGATATAACCGATTTAGCTATGGCAAAATACCATTCTCAAGAAGAAATTATCCCTATAGAAGAATTTAGAGAATTTGAACGTGTCATACTCTTAAGAGCGGTAGACGGCAGATGGATGGATCATATAGATGCCATGGAACAACTTAAACAAGGCATAGGACTGCGTGCAATAGGACAGGAAGATCCGGTGAGGGCATATCAAATGGAAGGATTTGATATGTTTGACAACATGAACGCCATGATAAGAGAAGATACCGTGCGCTATGTTTTAAACGTGGAATTTAAACGTCAGGAAGAACAACCCATACAAAGAAAACAAGTTGTAGACATCGAAAAAATCAATGAAAGGGAAATACCGGACAGCCCCGGAGGCGCCAAAACTCCTGTAAAAGTAGGTAAAAAAGTAGGCAGAAACGAAAAATGCCCTTGTGGAAGCAACAAAAAATATAAAGATTGTTGTGGGAGGAAGAGATAATGCTTTTAAATGCTCAAGAATATAAAGAAAGGCTTGCTCATATAAAAAAATCACTCGAAGAACTGCAGGTGTCTCTTTGACATAGATGTCTTAAAAAGTGAAAAAACAAAAAATGACAACCTCATGGGCCAACCCGATTTTTGGAACGACATAGACACTGCTAATAAAATCGTACAAAAAAATAAAAGCATCGAAAAAACTATAGCCGGATTTCAAAAAGCGAAAAATGCGGTCGAAGACGTACAAACGCTCTACGAACTCACTGAAGAAGACAACAGTTTGGAAAAAGAACTCTCAGAAGAACTTAAAAAACTTGAAAGCGAATTGGACGAAATATATATAGAAACATTACTTGATGAAGAATACGACAACAACAACGCCATTTTATCCATACATGCCGGCACGGGAGGACTTGATGCGCAGGACTGGGCGGCGATGCTGCTTAGAATGTACACAAGATTTTCCCAAGAGCAGGGATACCGTGTAACCGAACTTGACTCACTTACCGACAGTGAAGCCGGAATAAAATCGGTGACACTTAAAATAGAAGGCGATAAAGCGTACGGATTTTTAAAAAGTGAAAAAGGAGTACATCGAATAGTACGAATGTCTGAATTTGACGCATCCGGTAAACGACACACCTCATTTGCCTCGGTAGATGTAATACCTGAAATTGATGAAAAAATCACCGTGGATATAAACCCCGACGATCTTAAAGTAGACACCTATCGTTCATCAGGCGCGGGAGGACAACACATAAACAAAACCAGTTCTGCGGTAAGAATAACTCATATCCCTACCGGAATAGTAGTAACGTGCCAAAATGAAAGATCTCAATTTCAAAATAAAGACACAGCCATGCGGATGCTCTACTCCAAACTTATGGACATAAAAATAAGAGAACATAAAGAAAAAATCGAAGACATCTCGGGCGAATACTCACAAATCGCATGGGGAAGCCAGATAAGATCATACGTATTTCAGCCCTACACACTTGTAAAAGACCATAGAACAAATGTTGAAACCGGCAACGTGCAATCGGTAATGGACGGAAACCTAATGCCGTTTATATACGGATATCTAAAACTCGAAAATCAAAACAAATTGAAAAATAAAAAATAAAAATTTAAATTGCAATATAAAGTTGAACTTTAAATTACAATGTCATGGTGAATACTTTTTGTACAAATAAACCGGTAAATATTTGTATTTTACCGGTTTATAAAGGGAACCTCTAAAAAATCTATCCTCAAAAAATAAAATATTGATTTTACAATGTTTGAAA
>CAMYCP010000049.1 GCA_947254385.1 uncultured Filifactor sp.
CAGCCTTATCCTGTTCGTTGGTTCTGGCAGTTAGCATTATTATACCGATTTTACTGTTTTTGGCACGAATATATTTTAAAACTTCAAATCCGTCGATATCAGGCAGCATCACATCCAGAACCGCCAAACTTATATCAGGATTTTCTTCATACATGGATATTGCCGCTGTACCGCTCATAGTTTCTAAAACTTCAAAACCTTCTCTTTTAAGATTTAACGATATGAAACTCAATATTGATAATTCATCTTCCAATAGTAAAATTTTCATTTATATCTCCCTACTTTATTAAATGTTATATCAATAATCTGCCGCTTTTATAAAAGTATCCGGATTTTTAACAATTTGATATATTTTATTATACGATGATTTTTCAACTTCAGGAATAGAGTCGTTATATGGAGCAATTGTAAAGAACGTTACACGATTGTTATCCTGTGAAATGACTATATAATCTTTATATGAACCTAGTCGTGATAAATTTACACGACGTATGGAAAACAAAGGAAAACTTTTTCTTATCTGTGAATTGTTGGTTTGATAATATACGGTTATTTTATTTGTATAAGTTTCTTTATTTATGATAAATTTATTCCAAAATTCTTTAGGAAAATTTATGCTTACGTTCACATCAAACGGATCTTCATACATCACACGTGTAAGTTCGAAGTTATCCTTATCTAAAAATTTATAGTATTTCTTTACAAATACAGGTGTTCGATTTTCTCTGTCATTTATATTAGACACCAAATCGGTTTTGGCAATTTCGATAATTCCATCTCCGTCTATATCAATGCATGGTATAGGAAAATTTTGTATTTCAAGTGAATTTAAACTGTCTTGAAATAGGCTCTCAAGTCTTCCTTTTTTATATGAAAGTATATCGAATTTTCCATATATCAAATTTACGTACATATCGACAAAAATTGCGTTTACATTTTTTTTTACCTGTCCGATTTGTATGTTATAAGGTTCTACACTTGAAGGATATTTGATTGTATTTTTTTTGTCGAACCTTCTTCTATCGGGAATATATGTGTACGCAGTTATTGAATTCTCTTTTTTTGACTTATCTATATACGATAAAACAATCAACGTATTTCCCTTTTGTCCGGTATCAAAATCCGATGTTATAACAAAAGAGTAATAAGGTGAATTAAAAATCTTTTCATATTTTTTTCCCGTGTCCGCAAATATAACAAGATGTTTGGTGCCGGATACCTGTTCGGTATATCCCATTATAATTTCATACTTACCGTCTTTATCTATATCTTCTACTTTGTATTCAGTCAAATCCTCAGATACTATAGCTATTTGTCTAAAATTTGTCCATTTGTCATTTTTTTCTTTAAGTATCAGTACACCATAGGTATTTGAAGTATTGCTTTTGTATAATGCCAAAACTTCATCTTCACCGTCATTATCTATATCCTTCTGCATAAAAGATTCTTCTTTTCCGGTTTTGTTGCTGTAAGGAATGGAATATATGGAGCTGTCCTGAGGTAAAAATTCCGTTAAAGCGTCCTTTATAATTTTTGTTTCACGATTTAATTCCGGAGGTTTCATAAGTTCTTCAGGAGTTTTAAGTCTTCCGCATGAAGAAATATATAATGTAAATACACAAATTAAAAATATTTTTATATATCTCATAATTCACCTTTAACACCGATTCGCTTTTAAAAATGTAGTGTGCAATCTTAAACAGAATTTATGATAAAGTTGGATTTCAAAAAATTCAGTCAAAATTAATACTACAATTTCTTATAAAACTTATAATAAAAAATTTAATTTCCATTATCATTATAACAATAATTAAGTGTTTTTAAAAGTAAAATAAAAAGCACCGCAGTAACAATACTGCAGTGCTTATTTCTTTTTGTATACATTTACATAAGTGCTTATTTAATTTTGTATACATTTACATAAGTGGGTGCATAACGTCCCGTGCTTTCCCTGTAACTCCCGCTTGCAATTTCTTGAGAACCGTTGTTATAAGTTGCATTTACAGATATATCTATATCATAATTCGTATATTTTTTTAATTGACTGTTTATCGGATCGAAGATATAGTCTCTAAATGCTGAATCATAAGAATCGGCAAGATAATCACCGTCTCTACCGTTTACAAGCTTGTTCCATTCTTCGGCAACCAACGTGTCGTTATCAGTCAGTACAACCTTAACATTATCTCTGTTTAAAGAAACGGATACATCATATGACGGGTTTCCATAGTCACTTCTTATTCTTATTCTTCTGTCGAGTTCGTCTCTCAAGTCACGTTCCAAATCTCTTCTGTCTCTCGAGTCAACATCTCTGAGTTTATTTCTTGACTCTTCTTTTTTCTTTTCTTCTGCTTTCTTTTTATCGTCTTCGGCTTTTTTAGTTTCGGCTTTGGCTTTTTCTTCCTTTAACTTTGCGTTTTCAATTTTAAGTGCGGCGTTTTCATTGGCAAGTCTTATCATTTCATCATTTTGAGCCTTGTTTTCGTCTACGGTTACAGTTCTGGTTGAACCGTCCCAGTTAATGTTTAAAAGCCCCAAATCACTCAGTGAACGAATTGAAAGATACGTGTACCCGTCACTTGTCAAAAAAGGTTTAAGTCCTAATGTCTGAACATTATAAGGAGAGCCTTTTACCACAAGGTTGACGTCATAATTAATTTGCTTACTTTGAAAATTCGGAAAAGCTAATGCCGTACCGGTTATTCCGACTACAGCAACTAAAGCTGTAACAACGGCTTTTTTAGTTAATTTACTATACTTCATCGCTACCTCCGTTTATTTAATATAATTTATATTACCTAAGAACATAATACAATAAAAATGAATAAAAAGGAATTACATAGACATTACAAAAGATTTAAATTTTTGTAAAACTCTACAGTATAGGTTTAGGGATTTCATCTTGCGGTACAGGTGCTGTGGGAGTATTATCAGTATCTTCCGTATTTTGAGCAGGCATTTTGGTAATATCTGATTCGGTCGGATTTTCCTCCGTAGTTGATTGAGTCGCTGAGGGTTTCGGTTCTTCAGTATTTTTTTTAGGATTTACCGGTTTTTCGTTATTCGGGAGAAGTTCTATTATATTACCGTCCTCATCATACAAATTTTCTTGTGTAACCGGTTTTGGAGGTTCTTCGTTTGTTTGTTGTGTAGGTTCGGTTCCGGGTTTAAAAAATTCGTTATACCCTCCGTCATAAAGTAAACCTGTTGTCGGTGACACTTTTGTTTCAACTATATCCGCAGGCCTTGGAAACGGAATATTCTCACGGTCTTCATGTATTTCATCCATAACGCTTTTCCACAATTTTGCAGCCATTATACTGCCTTGCGCTAAGGGAGTGGGTTTATCAGTTCCTATCCAAAGCCCTGCCGTATAGTAAGGCGTCATACCGATAAACCATGCATCTTTTTTATCAGTGGTGGTTCCGGTTTTCCCCGCCGTGTTTATACGATTAAGTCTTGCCGCAAGTCCCGTTCCTCTCGGACTGGTGCTGTTTACCACGCCATATAACATATTTTGAAGTATATAAGCATCTGTCGGATCCAGTACTTGCCTTTGAACCGGCTTATTATTCAGAATAACTTTTCCGTTCGAGCTTTCTATTCTTGTAAAAAATACAGGTTTCGTATACTTACCCAAATCGGCGACCGCAGCATAAGCCGCAGTCAATTCCAATGGAGAAATTCCGCGTGTCATACCACCTAAGCAAAGAGACAAATTTTCATCATTGTGCGTCGGATTATCATTATAAGTTACAACAGATGTTATTCCGAAATCTTTAAGGGTGGATATCATTTCCTGTATAGAGGCGTATTTACTTGTAGGAATAAGTGATCCCCCAACTTCTACCGCACCTACATTGGATGATCTTATCAAAAGATTGCGCATAGTCGTTTTTCCCATGTATCCGGTAGAATTCTTCGGCCAATATTTGCCTAAAGTTTCATCATATCTTGGAGAATCGTTAAATATTGTTGCCGCCGTCATACCGTTTTTTAATGCCGCGGCATAAACGGCAATAGGTTTTATAGCCGATCCCGGTTGTCTTGGACTTAATGCGCGATTAAATATACGTCTTCCTCCTATTCCTCTACCACCAATCAATGCACGTACTTGTCCGCTATTTTGATGAATTATCACCATTGATACTTGCGGTTGGATTATTCCGTCTTCATCTACAAATGTGCTTAAAAAATTATTGTTGTCATTAAGTTTACGTTCTAAAATTTTTTGTAAATCCATATTTAAAGTTGAATATATCCTAAGTCCTCCATCGGAAAAAAGTCTGTCTGCTTCTTCTCTTGTATATCCGTCCGATATCAGTTCTTTTATTACTTCATTTTTTAATACATCTGTAAAATAACTTGAAATTCCGGTAACTCTGCGTTTACCTATAGATATTTTTATAGGCTCATTTATTGCCTGTTCATAATCGGCTTGAGTTATTTTATTCAATTCGAGCATTTTTTTCAACACAACGTGTTGTCTTTGTACGGATTTATCATTCAATACGGCTTTTCTTAAATAATAATCTCCATTTTTAAGTTGCATGAACATGTATCTGTCAATTTTTCCTAAAGATAGAGCCTGATGATAATATGACAGTTCCTGTTCGGTCGGTTTATACTTTCCTTGTGTATTTAAAATAGGGATTATTTGTAATTTGGATATTGAATCTTCGGGTAATATTTTTTCAGTTATATAAGGTGAGTAAGTTACAGGTCTTTGCGGAACTCCTGCCAACATTGCGGATTCAGCAAGCGTTAAATCTTTGGCTTTTTTATTGAAAAAAGTATTGGCGGCTGCCTCCACACCTTTTATATTGTGACCGAAATCCGCTATATTCAAGTATGCGGCTAAAATTTCACTTTTGCTGAGTTGCTTTTCAATATAAACGGCATAATAAATATCTTTGATTTTTCGTGTTAATTTTCTATCAAAACTGGTATAAAGGTTTTTTGCCAATTGCATTGTAAGTGTTGAAGCACCTTGCTTAAAACTCATAGTTTTTATATCTTCAATCAATGCCCCCCCCACTCTCTTTATGTCTACACCCTTATGGCTGAAAAATCGTTCATCTTCAATTGATACAATCGCATCCTGCATACTTTTGGGAATATCTTCCAAAGGTACAACCACTCTGTAGCTGCCGAATGAGATTTTTTCAATCAGGTTGCCGGCATAATCATATATAAATGTACTTTGATCCAACATATCATTTATTTGTGTCGGATCAATTTTAGGTGCATTTTTTATTACCGAAAATACGGTAACACTTATTATGGCGGTACCAACGATAATCGAAGACACAATAAGTACAAATAGAAGATTCCATATTTTAAGTTTCCTTTTTCGATGCACTCGCCTTTTTTCAGGCGAATTATGAGAATTATAATGTGAACTCATAGTTTCCTCCTTTTATGTAGCTAATTATAACATATTTTAAGTTTTATGTACTTTTTTAATTAAAAATGTCGAATCCTTAAAAATAAAGATTCGACATTTTTTTAAAACTATAGATATAGTTTAAAATTCGTTATTTTTTGTGTAAAAATATGTTATACGTATTTTATTTAGATGATTTTTCTTTTATTACTGCTTGTGCTGCGGCGAGTTTAGCAATCGGTACACGATAAGGAGAACATGATACATAATCCAAGCCTATTTGATGGCAAAATTCAACGGAAGACGGTTCTCCACCATGTTCTCCGCATATTCCCAAATGCAACTCCGGACGTTGTTCCCTACCTAATTTTACGGCTATTTTCATGAATTTCCCGATTCCGTCCCTGTCGATCGCTTCAAACGGGCTTACATCTAAAATATGTTTAGTTTCATATTCTTTTAGGAATTTACCTGAATCGTCTCTTGAAAAACCAAATCCCATTTGTGTCAAATCGTTGGTTCCAAAACTGAAAAATTCGGCTTCTTCGGCTATTTCATCCGCAGTTATTGCAGCTCTCGGTACTTCTATCATGGTACCTATAAGATATTTTACAGTTTTATTTTTTTCTTTAAAAACTTCATTTATTTCATCCACTACTTCGCTTTTTACATATTGAAGTTCTTTTTTAGAACCTATGAGAGGAATCATTATTTCCGGAACTATGTCTTTTCCTCTCTTTTCACTTACTTCCAAAGCCGCTTCTATTATAGCTCTCGTTTGCATACGGTATATTTCGGGATAAGTTACTGCAAGTCGGCATCCTCTGTGTCCAAGCATCGGGTTGAATTCATGAAGAGATAAAATCTTATCTTGCAATTCCTGATATGAAACATCCATAGTTTTAGACAATTCTTCTATATCTTTTTTATCTGTAGGTAAAAATTCGTGAAGTGGCGGATCCAAAAGTCTTACCGTTACAGGTCTATCTTCCATTGCTTCATAAATGCCGATAAAATCTCCTTTTTGCAAAGGCAAAAGTTCGTCCAGTGCTTTTATTCTATGTTCCTTGTCCTTAGCTAAAATCATACGGCGTACTTTAGGTATACGATCTTCATCAAAAAACATATGTTCCGTTCTGCAAAGCCCTATTCCTTCAGCTCCGAAATTCACAGCAACTTTAGCATCCCTTGGAGTATCCGCATTGGTACGTACACCGAGACGTTTGATTTTGTCTATATATCCCATCAATTTTTCAAAGCTTCCGCTGAGGGTCACGGGAACTTTCTTTATTTCACCCAAATATACCTTACCGGTTGAACCGTTTAATGAAATTACGTCGCCTTCTTGTATTGTTTTTCCGTTGTAACGTATTACTTTTTGTACCATATCTACTACTACATCACTGCAACCGGCTACACAACACTTGCCCATACCTCTCGCTACAACTGCGGCGTGTGAAGTCATACCGCCTCTTGCGGTCATTATTCCTTCCGCTTTATCCATCCCGTCTATATCTTCAGGAGAAGTTTCTTCTCTTACTAAAATTGTCTTTTCTCCTCTTTCTTTAGCGGCTACTACATCTTCAGCAGAAAAATATACTTTGCCGGATGCGGCGCCGGGTGAAGCAGGTAAACCTTGGGTGATTATTTGCGCTTTTTTAATTTCATTTTCATCAAAAGCGGGGTGTAATATATTTTCAAGTTGTGAAGGGGAAACACGCATTACAGCTTCTTCTTCGGTTATTAGTCCTTCTTCCACCAAATCTACCGCCACATTTATCGCAGCTCTTGCCGTACGCTTACCGTTACGTGTTTGCAGAAAATATAATTTTTTATTTTGAATAGTAAACTCTATATCCTGCATATCACAATAGTGTTTTTCCAGATTTTTAGCCGAAGTTATAAATTCATCGTATACTTCCGGCATAATAGTTTTAAGTTCATCTATTGATTTTGGTGTACGAATACCTGCAACAACATCTTCACCTTGAGCATTCATCAAAAATTCACCGAAAACTTTATTTGTACCGTCTGCGGGATTTCTTGAAAAAGCTACACCTGTTCCACTGTCATTTCCCATATTTCCAAATACCATAGATTGTACGTTTACAGCGGTTCCCATATCGTCCGGAATGGAATTTAATTTACGATAAGTTATCGCTCTTGCGTTGTTCCAAGATGCAAAAACTGCCTTTACTGCAAGCTCCAATTGTTTTTTAGGTTCTTGAGGAAAATCCTCTTTGATTTCTTCTTTGTATATTTTTTTATAGCCTTTTATTATTTCTTTTAAATCTTCACTTGTAAGCTGGGGATCTTCGGTATATCCTTTTTCTTCTTTTTTTCCGTCCAAAACTTCATCAAATTTAAGTTTATCTATACCCATTGCTACATCGGAAAACATTTGTATAAAGCGACGATAACTGTCATAAGCAAATCTTTCGTTATTTGTGGACTTAGCTAAACCTAAAACGGTTTCGTCATTTAATCCTAAATTAAGAATGGTATCCATCATGCCCGGCATAGATATAGCCGCCCCTGAACGCACTGAAAACAAAAGGGGTTCATCCTTATCAGCGAATTTTCTGCCGATTTTTTCTTCAACTTTCTTTATATTTTTTACAATTTCTTCCATCAATCCGTCAGGTAAATTTTTATCATTATCATAAAATGCCAAGCATGCTTCAGTGGTTATAGTAAATCCCGGAGGCACACTCATGCCTATGTTGGTCATTTCAGCCAAGTTGGCACCTTTACCTCCCAGCAGGGTACGCATATCCTTGCTGCCTTCTTCAAATTCATAAACAAATTTTTTCTTCATTGAATTCCTCCTAAAAATTGTTTACCACACATAAAATATATTAACTAAAACCAATCAAAAAATAAAACATATCTGTCACAATTACCGTTTTATGCATTATAAAAAATTTTATAACTTGACATTTTCAATACTTAAAAATTATATTACAAGC
>CAMYCP010000050.1 GCA_947254385.1 uncultured Filifactor sp.
ATTAAATTCCGGTTAGATATAATACTACATTTTTTAAAGCTAATCAGTATTAGAAATTTTTTCAACCACTCCCCCATTTTTTAAAAGCATTTGAATAATTTACAAAGAAAAACTCTCCCAGTTTTTCTGAGAGAGTCCTTTACTTATTTATATAATTTTCTAAGCTTTCCCGGCTTTCTGATATTTTGTCAAGACTTGTCCCTTCACTTTGCAGCCCTTCTTCTACTTCATCTCGAGAGAAGCTAAAGATTTCTTTTTCTTCTTCATCTACATAAGATAGGTTGCCTAAATTTTTTATTAGGGCAAGGGTTGTGGCTGCATATTTAAACAATTCTTCTTTTTCTAGGCCTTCAAAATTTTTGCAGTAGACCCTTAAGCCATAGGGTTCTTTTTCTGATAGGATTTTTATCTCTCCCGTTTCAAAGTTTTTAGGATATTCTTGCCTAGAGACTATTTGTGAGACTTTTGTATTGTCGCCAACAAAATCTGTCTTAAAGTCATAGAGAGCCGCCTCTTTTTTCTTGCAAGAAGAGAGTATTAAGACCAGGGCAAAAATTATAGGAATTAATTTTTTCACACTATCATCTCTTTACTAAATTTTTGTGATGAGCTTATTCGTCTAATGAGAGAGCTTGAAAATGATAGAAATTCTTTTGAAAAAATGGGAATTTCTTATGAAGAAAAAGCTTTTTATGATATTTTGATAAACGTGAGAAACAAATACGAATTTCCGTATAAAAATGTAACTTGAATTTATTCGATATCTTCCGCCGTTATTTTAGCAAACGAGACTATGTCCGTGTCGTCCGACGTGCGCATGAGTCTCACTCCTGAGGTTGCTCTGCTTAATACGGATATGTCGGATACTTTCATTCTTATGAGTGTTCCATCCGAGTTTATTATTATGATTTCGTCTTCATTGTCCACGACATCTGCGCCTATCAGACTGCCTGTTTTATCGTTTATTTTGTAAGTCTTAAGTCCTTTTCCGCCGCGATTTTGGATGGTGTATTCGCTGAGGGCGGTGCGCTTGCCGTATCCTCTTTCCGAGATTACAAGGAGGTCTTTGTCTTTTTCATATATCGTCATGGATACGATGGCGTCATTTTTGGAAAGTTTCATGGCACGTACCCCTTGTGCGGTTCTTCCCATACTTCTTATGTCTTTTTCGTTGAATATGATGGTTTTTCCGGTTTTTGACGTACAGACTATGTCCCGTTTGCCGTCTGTAAGTGCAGTAGAGATGAGTTTGTCGTCTTCTTTCAATTTTATTGCGATAAGTCCTTTTCGTGTGCTGTTTTTAAATTCCTTTATCGGTGTTTTTTTGACGGTTCCGTTTTTCGTGCAGAGTACCACGTATTTATCTTCTTCCGTTTCTTCCACTTTAAGCATGGTGCTTATCTTTTCACCGCCATCAAGCGTGAGGAGGTTTACTATGTTGGTGCCTTTGGAAGTGCGTGATGTTTCCGCAATTTGATAGGCGTTAAGTTTATAAATTTTGCCTTTGTCGGTAAAAAATAAAAGCAGGCTATGGGTTGTGGCTGTAATTATTTCTTTCACGTAGTCTTCATCACGTGTCGAAATTGAAGATATGCCTTTGCCGCCGCGTTTTTGTGTTTTGTAGTCGTCGAGACTTCCTCTTTTTATATATCCGAGCGCCGTCATGGTTATGGTTACATCTTCGTCTGCAATAAGGTCGGTTATTTCAAGTTCTTTTGTTTCTTCCAAAAATTCGGTGCGCCTTTTGTCGGAATATTTTTCTTTTATTTCCGTTATTTCCGTTTTTATTATGTTTTTAAGTTTTTCCGGATTTTTTAAGACTTCCGTGTAGTATGCTATTTTTTCCGTCAAGTCTTTGCTTTCAGCTATCAGTTTTTCACGTTCCATTCCCTGCAGACGTCTCATTTGCATATCCAAAATGGCTTTTGCCTGAATTTGCGAAAGGTTGAACCGTTCGACAAGTTTGTCCGTCGCATCGGTGTATGAAGAACGAATTATGTTTATCACTTCGTCGATGTTGTCTATCGCCTTAATCAGTCCTTCGAGTATGTGATTTCGATCCAGAGCTTTTTTGAGATTAAATTCGGTGCGTCTTGTTATTACATCAATTTGATGATTGATATAATGTTCAAGTATTTCTTTTAAGGTCAATATTTTAGGTTCGTTATTTACAAGCGCCAGCATTATTACTGAAAATGTCTGTTGGAGAGGTGAATATTTGTAAAGTCGGTTCAATATTATTTCCGGATTTGCGTCACGTCTAAGGTCGATTACTATTTGTATGCCTTTGCGGTTACTCATGTCTTTTACCGAAACCATGCCGTCTATTTTTTTTGTTTTTATAAGTTCGTCGATACGTGTAACCAGTCTCGCTTTGTTTACCTGATACGGTATTTCCGTTACTATTATACGACTTTTACCGTTTTTTATTTTTTCAATTTTCGTTTTGGCACGTTGTACTATTCGTCCTCTGCCGGTTCTGTAGGCGTCAATTATGCCGGATTTTCCCATGATGTATGCACCTGTCGGAAAGTCGGGGCCTTTGATGTATTTCATTATGTCTTTTATGTCGGCGTCTTCGTGATCTAGTAGATAGACCGTCGCATCTATAACTTCCCCCAAGTTGTGCGGCGGTATGGAGGTTGCCATGCCGACGGCTATACCGTTTGCGCCGTTTATGAGGAGGTTCGGGTATCGTGACGGCAGGACGACGGGTTCCATGAGTTCTTCATCATAGTTCGGCATGAAGTCTACAGTTTCTTTGTCGATGTCACGGAGCATTTCCTGCGCCAGTTTTTGCATACGGGATTCGGTATAACGCATTGCGGCGGCGCTGTCTCCGTCTATCGAGCCGAAGTTGCCGTGGCCGTCAACCAGCGGGTATCTTATGGCAAAATCTTGCGCAAGTTTTACAAGTGCATCATATACCGACGTATCTCCGTGCGGGTGGTAGTGACCCAGCACGTCGCCGACTATGGTGGCGGATTTTCTGTACGGTTTATCGGGAGTTAGAGAATTTTCGTTCATACTGTATAAAATTCTGCGGTGTACGGGCTTTAAGCCGTCTCTTACATCGGGCAGGGCTCTGCCTACAATGACACTCATGGAGTATTCAATGTAGGATTTTTTCATTTCTTCTTTTATTTCACGTTCTACGATACGTTCTTTTGTATCTTCGGACATTTTTCCCTCTTTTCGTTATATATCCAAGTTTTTGACAAATTTGGCGTATTTGTGTATAAATTCCCTGCGGGGTTCAACATCGTCCCCCATAAGTGTGGAGAATATTTCATCGCTGGCGGCGACGTCGTCCATGCTTACTCTTAGAAGTGTTCTGGTTTCGGGATTCATCGTGGTGTCCCACAATTGTTCGGGGTTCATTTCTCCAAGCCCTTTATAGCGTTGTATTCGCGGCTTTGTGTCTCCTATGTCTTTCATTATGAGTGAAAGTTCTTTATCGCTGTAGGCGTATTTTTCTTTTTTGCCTTTGCTTACCTTAAATAAAGGAGGTTGTGCAATGTACACGTATCCTTGTTCGATTAAGGGTCGCATATATCTGAAGAAGAATGTGAGAAGCAAGGTTCTTATGTGTTCCCCGTCCACGTCCGCATCGGTCATTATGACTATTTTATGGTATCTGAGTTTGCCTAAATCAAATTCATCGCCTATATTGCATCCGAAAGCGGTTATCATGTTGCGGATTTCTTCGGAGGAAAGCGCTTTGTCGAGACGTGCTTTTTCCACGTTCAAAATTTTACCCCTGAGCGGTAATATCGCCTGAATGTTGCTGTCTCGTCCCTGCTTTGCCGAACCGCCCGCCGAATCGCCTTCGACCAAAAAAATTTCGCACAATGCGGGATCTTTTTCGTGGCAATCGGCAAGTTTGCCGGGGAGTGAATTAGATTCGAGTACACTTTTTCGGCGTGTAAGATCGCGCGCTCTTTTCGCCGCCTCACGTGAGGCTTTGGCTTTTAAGCATTTATCTGCAATTATCTTTCCCGTCTGCGGATGTTCTTCAAGGTATGCGGACAGATATTCGCCTGTAAATGAATCTACCGCCGAACGTACAGGAGGGTTGCCGAGTTTGGTTTTAGTTTGCCCTTCATACTGCGGATCGGGAAGTTTGACGGAAATTATCGCCGTCAAGCCTTCTCTTACGTCTTCACCGGCATAACTTTCATCTTTGTTTTTCAGCATGCCGATTTTTTTGCCGTAGTAGTTCAAGGTTTTGGTGAGTGCGCTTTTAAATCCTGCAAGGTGCATTCCGCCCTCCACGGTGTTGATGTTATTTGCAAATGAATATATGTTTTCGTTGTAGGAGTCGGTATATTGCATGGCGATTTCTATTTCATATTCGTCAATCTGTTTTTCAAGATAGATGATGTCTTCATGTATGGGGGTTTTATTTTTGTTGAGGTATTGTACAAATTCATTCAAGCCTCCCATGTAATGAAATTGTTTGTCATTTTGTGAGTCTTTTCGACTGTCTTTTAGTTCTATTTTTATTCCTTTGTTTAAAAATGCAAGTTCTCTTAAACGATATTCGAGCGTACTGAAATTAAATACCGTCTCATCGAAAATTTCAGGATCCGGAGTAAATTCTATCATCGTGCCGGTTTTATCGCTCAATCCCGTTTCTTTAAGTTCTCCTTCAGGAATCCCTCTGCTGAATGACTGTTCATACATTTTTCCGTCTCTGTAGACGGTTACCTTAAATTCGACCGATAGCGCATTCACCACGGAGACACCGACGCCGTGAAGACCGCCCGATACTTTGTATCCGCCTTTGCCAAATTTTCCTCCGGCGTGAAGGACGGTCAAGACGGTTTCAACGGTGGATTTGCCGGTTTCGGGGTGAATATCGGTAGGAATACCCCGCCCGTTATCTATAACCTTTATCGAGTTGCCTTCTTCTATTTCAACATATATATGATCGCAGTATCCAGCGAGGGATTCGTCGATTGAGTTGTCCACGACTTCGTACACCAAGTGGTGAAGTCCCCGTTCACCTGTCGAACCTATATACATACCGGGTCTTTTGCGTACAGGCTCCAACCCTTTAAGGACCTGTATCTGCTCAACCCCGTATTCTCCTTTATTTTCAGTGTTCATAAACGCCTCTTTCCATGTTTTATAAAAAATATCTTTAATTTTTAAAAAGTAAATTTTTAGAGGTTAGCTAAGTTATCGTGCCGTTATATACGTAAAAATGCTTGCCGTCGATGTCGCTTTTTTCGGCGGAAGTTATGAAAGTCTGGTTTATTCCCGTATATTCAGTTATATTGTTGCGCCGTGTGAGGTCAAGTTCGCTGAAAATATCGTCGAGGAGAACTACGGGATACTCCCCGTCTATGCTTAAAATCATGGCAATCTCGGAAAGTTTTAAGGAGGCGGCGGCACTCTTTTTTTGACCTTGAGAGCCGAAATTTTTAAGTTCGACATCATTTATCAAGATACTGAAATCGTCCTTATGCACTCCTCGGGAGGTGTACCCCCTGAACATATCTTCCTGCCGTACACTCTGCAGTACTTCCGTATAATCGTCTTCATTTTTTATATTCGGAGTATATTTTATTATCAGGTTTTCCATATCGTTTGAAATTAAGGCATGATTTTCGGCGGCTCGAATGTTTAAATCTTCCAAAAATTCCGTTCTGTATTTCATAATCTCTTTACCTTCTTTTGCAAGCTGAGTTTCGTACACGCTTATTAAATCCGGATCGGGTTTTTCCGTTTTAAGAAGGAGGTTTCGCCTCTCCAAAATCTTATAATAATCACGCAAAAACGAATAATATCTCGGCCGCATCTGGGAAATTTCACGATCGACAAAAAGTCGGCGTTCTTTAGGGCCTTCACGAATTATTTTTAAATCTTCCGGAGAAAATACCACCGTGTTTAAAATGCCGAACATATCGGATATTTTTTCTATTGCAACGCCGTTTATCTTGACCGCCTTGTTTTTAAACCGGCTCAGGCGCATTTCAATATTGAAGTTTCCGTGTATGTTTTCTACATCCGCTACTATAAAAGCCTCTTTTTCGCCGATTTTGATAAGGTTTGAATCCGTTTTTACACGAAACGACTTGCCGACCGACAGCATACATATCGCCTCAAGCAAATTTGTTTTGCCGTGACCGTTCGGCCCTTCCAAAATATTTTTTCCGGGATAAAACTCAATTTTAAGCTCGGAATAATTTCTGAAATTTTTAAGATATAACCTTCTAACCAACATATCATTCGACTTCTATCAGCGTACCGGAGGTTTCGACCTTGTCCGAAACCCGTATTTTTTTGCCTCTATGCGTCTCCGTCTCTCCGTTTACTTTAACCTGTTCGGATAGAATCAACACTTTGGCATCTCCTCCCGAACTTACTGTATTTGTAACTTTGAGCAGTTGTTCAAGTTTTATAAAATCACCTTTAAGTTTAAAAGTTTTTTTAGTCATATTTTCTCCAAATTATTATAATTTCAATATTACATACTTGTACAGTATAACAGATAATAGAAAAATAATCAAAAAAATCAATTTTTATCTTATACTTTCATCATCAATAAATTTTCCGTAGGACATTATAACACATTTATAAAGTCAAAAAAAAAAGCATTAAAATCTGAACAGTTGTGTAAAAATATGTGATATACTTATCAGAAATAAATTATAAACCGTAGTAAATGTGTTTTGGAGGTAAATATGGCAAAAATTTTGAAAGAAGCGCTTACATTCGATGATGTTCTTCTGATTCCAAAAAAATCCGACGTATTGCCGAAAGATGTCAATACTTCAACTTATCTTACAGCTAAAGTGAAACTCAATATTCCCATTATGAGTGCCGGAATGGACACGGTTACGGAACATGAAATGGCGATTGCTCTCGCAAGACAAGGCGGAATCGGTATTATTCACAAGAACATGAGCATTGAGGAACAAGCTCTCGAAGTCGATAAGGTCAAACGTTCGGAACACGGAGTAATAAAAGATCCGTTCTCTCTCACAAAGGAAAAAACCATCAGAGATGCTGACGAACTTATGGAAAGATACCGCATTTCGGGCGTGCCTATAGTCGATGAGAACAAAAAACTCGTAGGGATAATTACCAACCGCGATATCAGATTTGAAGATGATTTCAGCAAGAAAATAGAAGATGCCATGACTTCCAAACATCTAATAACGGGCAGAGTAGGCGTAAGTCTCGAAGAGGCGCAGGATATTTTAAGAAAATACAAGATAGAAAAATTGCCGATAGTTGATGAAAACGGCATTTTAGACGGTTTAATCACGATTAAGGACATTGAAAAGAAAATTAAATTTCCAAATTCCGCCAAAGATGAAAACGGCAGGTTGCTTTGCGGAGCGGCTGTAGGTGTTACGCATGACATGATGGACAGAGTGGATGCACTTAAAGAAAAAAATGTCGATGCAATAGTAATAGACACGGCACACGGTCATTCACACGGTGTTTTGGACGCCATAAGAAAAGTAAAATCCGCTTACCCCGATCTTCAGGTAATAGCCGGCAACGTTGCCACAAAAGAGGCGACTAAAGCCCTTATAGATGCGGGGGCGGACTGCGTAAAAGTCGGAATCGGCCCGGGATCCATATGTACTACCCGTGTAGTTGCGGGAATAGGCGTTCCCCAAATAACCGCCATAATGGATTGTTATGAAGAGGCAAGCAAGTACGGTATTCCTATTATTGCCGACGGCGGAATAAAATATTCGGGCGATTTGGTAAAGGCTATAGCCGCCGGCGGTTCGGTAGTTATGATCGGCTCACTTTTAGCCGGCACAAAAGAATCTCCGGGAGAAATCGTACTCTACAAAGGTCGTTCATTTAAATCATACCGCGGCATGGGCTCTCTCGCCGCCATGGAACACGGCTCCAAGGACAGATATTTTCAAGAAGACGCAAAAAAACTCGTTCCCGAAGGTGTGGAAGGAATAGTCGCATATAAAGGTGAAGCAGCGGATCTTATTTTCCAACTTGTCGGCGGTTTAAGATCGGGGATGGGTTACTGCGGAGCCGCAACCATCAAAGATTTGACGGATAATTCCGAATTTTTAAAAATCACTGCGGCAGGACTTAGAGAAAGCCACCCGCACGACATAACCGTAACCAAAGAGGCACCCAACTACAGCGCACAAAATCAAGAATAATGATTTCAGGTTACTTCTGAAAAATTTGAAAATGTAAAAATATAAAAATATAAGTTTTTAGATAGAACTTATTATAAAAAACGTTACCGCTAAGATTATCATAATAAAATTATTAATTATTATAATTTCAATATTTTTAGCTATTTGTACAT
>CAMYCP010000051.1 GCA_947254385.1 uncultured Filifactor sp.
AACCAGATTGGAAAAGAGTTATGAAAAACGAATTAAGGGCAAAAAAGGATATCGTAAAGTTCAAATTGATGTAAAAGGCAGTCTTGTTGACAATATCGAATTTGTACCTCCTAAATCCGGAGACACGGTATATTCAACAATAGATTTGAATTTACAAAAAAAAGCCGAAGAAACACTTGCTAAAAGTATAAATTGCATAAAAACCGGTATGCCGTACAAAACGGATTGGGGCACCGTAAGAATGCGTGATTCAAAGAAGATTTTCAACAAAGCTGAATCCGGTGCGGTAGTAGTGTTGGATGTTAAAACCGGAGAAGTGCTTGCTATGGCAAGTTATCCTAATTATAACCCTAATGATTTCGTCCTTGGAATACCTTATGAAAAATATCAGCAACTGATGCCGAAAAATATGAACGATCCGATGGCACCTAAACCGCTTTTTAATATTGCTACAATGATGTCGGTACAACCCGGATCGACTTTGAAGATGATAACCGGAATAGCTGGACTTGAAAACGGGCTTGATCCTTACTATAAGATTAAAGATAAGGGCTATATCGAAATAGCAAAACATAAATTCGGTTGCTGGTTATGGAATCAAAGTCGCCGTATGCACGGGGAAGAAAATCTCATGGACGCTATAAGAGATTCATGTAACTATTATTTTTATTGTGTCAGTATGGGATATGATTACGCTAAGGAACAACCTATGGGAATATCTATGAATGCGGCAAAAATAATCGAAACTTCAAAAAAATTCGGTTTGGATGATAAAACCGGTATAGAAATAGAGGAAGTCCCGGGCAAAGTTCCGACTACCGGACTTGAAAAAGAAAAGAGTTTAAGAGCATTTGAAAATTTTTTGAACGATTATATGGAAGATAAATTCGATGACATAGATAAAAATGATCCGAAATATAGAAAAAGAATAAAGGAAATTTTGTCATGGACTGAACATACTCCATCGAGAGGAGAACTTATTAAAAAACTTTCCGATATAAATGTAAAGCCGTCACAATTAAATAAAGTAACAGACACCTTAAAATTTGACTACATGAATTTTATGGGCAGATGGGAAGAAGGAGATGCTTTTAACCTTGCTATAGGGCAGGGGGGACATCGTTATACACCTTTACAAATTGCAAGATATATTTCAGCCGTGGCAAATAACGGATATTTAAATAAAGTTACTGTAGTCGACAAGAGAGAGACTTTTAATAAAACTGAAATATCACATAACATTAAAACTCCTGTGCCGATAGATTTAAAACATAGGGATAAACTTAAATACATTATACAAGGAATGATAGATGTGTCGGATGAAGGAACTTCAAAAGCCGTGTTTCAAAATTTTGATGTATCGGTTGCGTCCAAAACCGGAACGGCACAAAAGTCTGGTAAAATTCCAACCGCTGATGAAAAAAATTACTATCTGTCACATTTGGACGACTATGGAGTAAAATACGAAGATGTAATAAATTTGGCAAATAAATTTGAAAAACAATCCGGACAGAAACTTCAGGATTATAAATATATAGTAAAAGCCATATTACAGTTGAATCCCGGTTTAAATAAGACCAAGCTGGATAAATACAAAAATGATTATGATGAGTTTGCGTGGTTTGTATCGTTTGCACCTGCTGAAAATCCTGAGATTGCTATAGTATCCGTTTTGGTTCAGGGAGGACACGGCGGTTATGCCGCACCTATGGCGAGAGATATATACACCGAATATTTTCATATTAATGATAATTCTGTAGATATGGTAAAAAATTCGAATTTGTTTTTTGATGATGCCATAAATTGATTAGTAAAAGGAAGAGTTTATTTGAAAGATAAAATTATAATTCACGGTGCAAAAGAACATAATCTTAAAAATGTAGATTTAGTTTTGCCGCGCAATAAATTTATAGTTTTTACCGGACTTTCAGGTTCCGGAAAATCGTCTTTGGCTTTCGATACTATATATGCTGAAGGAAGAAGACGTTATGTTGAAAGTTTATCCGCATATGCAAGACAATTTTTGGGTAAAATGGATAAGCCTAATGTGGAATCCATTGAGGGACTTTCTCCGGCAATTTCAATAGATCAAAAAACAACATCACACAATCCCCGTTCAACCGTAGGCACGGTAACGGAAATATACGATTATTTAAGGCTTTTATTTGCACATATAGGGACAGCGCATTGTCCCGTATGTGGCAAAGAAATACGTAAAATGTCAGTTCAGGAGATAGCCGATAACGTTATGGAACTTGATGCGGGAACTAAAATACAAATAATTGCACCCGTAATAAAAAATAAAAAAGGCAGACATGAAAAAATCTTAAATTCTATTAAAAATGACGGATTTATTCGAATAAGAGTAGATGGAGAAAATAGAGAAATAAGTGATGATGTTAAGCTCGACAAAAATCAAAATCATACAATAGATGTAATAATAGATCGTTTAATAATAAAAGATACAATTTATTCACGGTTGAATGATTCACTGGAAACTGCAGTTAAAATGGGGGATGGATTGGTTATTGTAGATGTGACGGGTCATGAAGAAAAATTGTATTCAACCGAATTTTCATGCCCTGAACATGGAATTGCCGTATCGGAAATTTCTCCACGGATATTTTCATTCAATGCACCATATGGAGCGTGTCCTAAATGTAACGGACTGGGCTTTATGAAAATGGTGGATCCGAATCTTGTTATACCCGATGAAAATAAAAGCCTGTCTGAATTTGCCGTTGAAGCATGGATGAGCTCAGATAAAAGCAAAGACTCATATTATTATAAAATGATTGAAACTTTTGCAAAAGTCAACGATATATCTATGGATATCCCATATAAAGACCTGCCTGAAGAATTTAAAAAAAAATTACTTTACGGGACGGATCAAAAAATAAAATTTAATTTTTTAAGCAAATTCACAAATTCAAACAAATCTTATTATGCACCTTTTGAGGGAGTAATTACAAATATTACACGCCGTTTAAAAGACACAACCTCGGATATAATGAGAGAAAAATTAAATAATTATACCATAGAAGAAAGATGTCCTTTATGTAACGGAAAAAGATTAAAAAGAGAAGTACTTTCAATAACCGTAGGAGATAAGGATATATCACAAATAACGGAACTTTCAGTTAAAGAACATTTAAAACTGCTGGATAGTTTGACACTTACTGATAATGAAAAAATTATAGCTAAGGATATAATTAAAGAAATAAAAAATAGATTGACTTTTTTATCGGATGTAGGTTTAAATTATCTCACTCTGTCACGTAAATCCGCCACGCTTTCAGGGGGAGAAGCGCAACGTATACGCCTCGCAACTCAAATAGGTTCAGCACTTTCAGGAGTACTATATGTATTGGATGAACCGAGTATAGGATTACATCAAAAAGATAACGATAAATTGCTTAAAACATTAAGAAACTTGACTGATATAGGAAACACTTTAATAGTTGTGGAACATGATGAAGATACCATGTATGCCGCAGATATGATAGTGGATATAGGCCCCGGTGCAGGAGAACATGGCGGTAATATAGTAGTTCAAGGTACTATAGAAGATATTAAGAAAAATCGTGATTCCATAACAGGTCAATATCTTTCTAATGCAAAAAAAATAAATTTACCTGAAAAAAGGCGTAAATCGAATTTAAAAAAAGTAATTTCAATATATGGCGCAAAAGAAAACAATTTGAAAAATATAAACGTAAAAATTCCGCTCTCTGTTTTTACTGTAGTAACCGGAGTATCCGGAAGCGGGAAAAGTTCTCTCGTAAATGAAATTTTATATAAAGGCGCCGCATATAAAGTAAACCGCACTAAAGTAAAACCCGGTAAATTTGATAAAATTACAGGATTGGAAAACATAGACAAAGTAATAAACATAGATCAATCACCTATAGGAAGAACACCAAGGTCAAACCCTGCGACATATACCGGTGTATTTGATTTTATACGGGATATTTTCGCAATGACAAACGATGCAAAGGCAAAAGGATATAAAAAAGGCAGGTTCAGTTTTAATGTGCCCGGCGGGCGATGTGAATCTTGTAAAGGCGACGGAATAATAACGATACAAATGCATTTTCTGCCGGATGTATATGTCCCGTGTGAAATATGCGGCGGAACAAGATACAATAAAGAAACTTTGCAAGTCCTATATAAAGGTAAGAATATAGCCGATGTATTGGATATGACGGTTGAAGAGGCGTATAATTTTTTTGAAAATATACCGAAAATAAAAAATAAACTTAAAACTTTATTGGATGTAGGATTGTCATATATAAAACTCGGACAACCGTCAACCGAACTTTCGGGCGGAGAGGCACAAAGAATAAAATTAGCTTCGGAGCTCAGCAAAAAAGCAACCGGAAAAACTCTTTATATACTCGATGAACCGACGACAGGACTTCATATAGCCGATGTTGATAAATTGATATCCGTATTGCAACGTTTAACTGATGAAGGCAATACCGTCGTCGTTATAGAACACAATTTGGATGTAATAAAAGTTTCCGACTATATAATAGATTTAGGCCCCGATGGGGGAGACGGCGGAGGAGAAGTTGTCTTTCAAGGAGTTACGGATAAAATTGTAAAATGTAAAAAATCATACACCGGTGAATATATAAAAAAAATATTAAAATCGCAATAAAATTAAATGTTCAAGCTGTTGACAAAACGTCGCAGAATAGAATATACTTACTGTGTAATGATGATACTTTTTTGTTTTTTTAATAATTTAAATTATAGGAGGAATAATTATGCCTGTAAATCTTCAAGGTAGGAATTTTATCACGTTAAAAGACTTTACACCTGATGAAATTCATTATTTACTTAACTTGGCATCTGATTTAAAAGCTAAAAAAAGAGCCGGTATTAAAGGTAATTTACTTGAAAGAAAACACGTAGTTTTGTTGTTTGAAAAAACTTCTACAAGAACACGTTGCGCTTTTGAAACCGGTGTTATGGATGAAGGCGGACAAGTTACATTCTTGGGTGCGTCCGACAGTCAAATGGGTAAAAAAGAATCCATAGAAGATACTGCCATCGTTTTGGGTAGATTTTATGACGGTATCGAATTTAGAGGATTTAAACAAGAAACCGTTGACACGTTGGCTAAATATGCAGGAGTACCTGTATGGAACGGTTTGACCGATATGTACCATCCCACCCAAATTCTTGCCGACTTCATGACTGTTAAAGAACACGTAAATAAGCCGTTTAATGCAATCAAATTCGTATACGTAGGCGATGCAAGAAACAATATGGGCAATTCACTTATGATCGGTGCAGCTAAGATGGGTATGAAATTCTTAGCAATTGCTCCGAAAGAACTTTGGCCGTCTAAGGATCTCGTAAATGAAATGGAAGAAACTTCCAAGGAAACAGGCGCAACCATAAACTTCAGTGACAATGTAGACGATGTAAAAGATGCTGATGTTATCTATACCGACGTATGGGTTTCAATGGGTGAAGAAGATAAATTCAAAGAAAGAATAGATCTTTTGAAAGACTATCAAGTAAATATGGACATGATCAAAAAAACCGGCAATAAAGACGTGATTTTCCTGCACTGCTTGCCGTCATTCCACGACAGAAATACAAAAATAGGCGAAGAAATATATCAAAAATACGGTTTGGAATCCATGGAAGTAACTGATGAAGTATTCAGAAGTAAATATTCCAAAGTATTTGACGAAGCAGAAAACAGAATGCATACAATCAAAGCCGTAATGGTAGCTACAATAGGCAAGCTCTAAAATTAGAAATTTGTTTGCCTTCAGGCTATAATAACACGACATAATAGTAAAGTCTTCATAATAATATTAAGGAGGACAGTTTTGTCTGTCCTCTTTTTATTTTTTATATTTTGGAGTGTAAAACCCGTTGCCTTTAGGTGATGGGATATAAGAAACAATTACAATCAAACAAAAAGTTAAAAATCTGTCTGTTAAGAAAAAGTGGCGTTGTGTGATTAGATCCATATACGGCAGGGGCGAAGTGGACACGCTTTTAAGAATAATGATTGCCTAAAAACAGGTCTTGAATATCAAACTTCTTAAAATAAGTGTATTTTCACCTTAGAAGCCCATTCTTTAGACAATGTGAAGTTCACTTATAACCATATTTTTATAAATTATCCGGAGGAATAATATGAAATTTGTTGTTGCACTCGGTGGCAATGCTTTAGGCAATAGCCCCGCTGAACAAAAAGAAAAAGTAAGACATACCGCTAAAACAATAGCCGACCTCATTTCAGAAGGTCATCAAGTAGTTATATGCCACGGAAACGGACCGCAAGTAGGAATGATTAAATTGGCAATGGATATAGCCGCATCGAATGATAAAACTATAGCTGAAATGCCGTTTCCTGAATGCGGTGCAATGAGCCAAGGATATATAGGCTATCATCTTCAAAATGCCATAAGAGAAGAACTTAAATCACGTAATATGTCAAAACCGGTAACAACACTGATAACTCAATGTGTAGTAGATAAAGAAGACCCGGCTTTTAACAGTCCGAGCAAACCTATCGGTGCTTTTTACAGCAAAGAAGAAGCTGAAAAAATACAAAAAGAAAAGGGATATACATTCAAAGAAGATGCAGGTAGAGGATACAGGAGAGTTGTTCCTTCTCCTAAACCTATTGATGTAACTGAAAAAGATAGCGTAATGTTGCTTTTAAACAACGATTATGTAGTAATAACCGCAGGCGGAGGCGGAATACCGGTATATAGTGACGGTAACGCTTTAGTAGGTGTTGCGGCGGTAATAGATAAAGACTTTGCATCCGAACTTGTGGCTGAAATAGTAGATGCAGATTTTTTAATTATACTTACCGCAGTTGAAAAAGTAGCAATTAATTTTGGAAAACCGGACGAAAAGCAAATTTCTCAAATGACTTTTCAAGAAGCTGAAAAATACATTGAAGAAAAGCAATTTGCTCCCGGATCAATGCTACCCAAAGTACAAGCGGCAATGAAGTTTGCAGCATCCAAACCGGGAAGAAAAGCTCTAATAACTTCGCTTGAAAAAGCGGCTGAAGGCATAGAAGGAAAAACCGGTACGATAGTTATAAAATAATTAAAAATAACAATATTAAAAGTTAAAGGCAAACAAACGAAAACAAATATCGTTTATTTGCCTTTATTTATTCATCAATTTTTAGATAATCTATTTTACTTAAAATATCTTTTTTTACATCTTTTTTATGAGCTGCATAAATTTGCGTTGTAGTGACATTTTCATGATCCAGCAAAGCCTGAACGTCATATATTGAAACTCCGTTTTCTATAAGAGAAGTTGCAAGAGTTGCTCTAAGTTTGTGAGGTGAATATCCTTTATCTTGAGTTGTGCCCATTGCTATAGCCGTATATTTTTTAATAAGTTCTCTTATCTGTCTATTTGTAACACGTCGTCCCTGTATAGATAAAAACAAAGCATCTTCATTGTCATTTTTTAAATAATTCTTTCTTTCTTCATTTATATAATTTTTTATATTATTTTCTAAAGTTTCATTTAAAGGCATTAAGGTTTCTTTGCCGCGTTTTCTGTAAATTAAAAATTCTCTTTTTTTCCAATTGAATGAAGATATATTAAGTTGTTGTAATTCAGATATCCTAAGCCCTAACAACACAAATAACAGTATTATTGCTTTATCTCTAAGTTTGGTTTTTTGCCAAAATATTTTTTCCTTATCGGTTAAACCGTCACCGGTTTCAACTATATGTATAAGATCATTCGTTTCGGATATAGAGAGTCTTTTAATCGTATCAGGATTTAACTTCGGTAATGTTAGAGGGTTTAATCCCGACGCAATATTTTCAGAAATTTGATCATTTCTAAATAAAAATTTAAATAACGAAGATAGGGAAGATTTTTTTCGTGCTAAAGAACGGTTATTGTTTTCATATATTATTTTTTCGTCGTCTTTTTCAAAAATATATTTTCTACAATAA
>CAMYCP010000052.1 GCA_947254385.1 uncultured Filifactor sp.
CATTTAAATTTGTAATAAAAATATTATTTTATACAAATTTTTTATGTCGTAAGCACGATTATAATAATGTAAATATGGTGGTATGTCAAATAAAAAAACAACAAACAGATTTAGTTGGAAAAAAAACTATTGACAGTGATAAAAATATGTACTATGATTTTTTCAAGAAAGGAGGTTACAAAATGTACAATATTAAGCTCACATTTAAACTTGACAAGGCACAACTCCCAAGAGAAACTGAAAAATTAATTTTAAGTTTCATAAAGAAAACCGTCGAAAAAGCGGACACGGATTTTTTTGCTGAAATTTTCCAAGCAAATTCTCCGATTATGAAATCTTACTGTTTTTCTTTATACTTGCCGGGAGCGGAATTTAAAAAAGATACGATTATATTGAGCGACACTTACTTTAATATCTTATTTTCGGATTATAATTTTAACAAATTGATTTTTTTCTACAATGCTTTTTTAGCTATGAAACACGAAAGATATCCGATAAAGGATAATTTCATGTATCTAACTTACGTATCCATGCAAAAATTAAATGAAATATCGGACAACAATCTTGTAATCAAAATGTTAAGCCCGCTCATGGTAAGAAAGCACGATATGAATACCAACAAGGACAGATATTTAGTTTATAGCGATGAAGATTTTTCAGATACCTTAAAAGCGAATTTAATTTGGCAAATAAAAAGCTCCGATTTAATGATAGATGCAAGTGATTTCAATATAGAGCCTGTCAAGTGCAGAAAGGTCGTGGTGCCGACGTTTGGAAAATTGCAAAATGCAAGCATAGGGGTTTTTAAGATACACGGAAATCCAAAACTTTTGAATTTTCTGTATATGTCGGGGCTTGGCAGCAGAAGAAGCGAGGGCAGAGGCAAATGGGAAGTAATATCTTAACAATCAGCGACATCTACCCGGATAATAAAATAAAAATCTATATGGGCGATTTTAGAAAAAATGCGGGTATAGTCGGCTTGGTTTTTTTATTGAAAACGGTAGAGGCAAAAGAAAACAAAGATTACGGTATAAGTGATGAATATTTGTGGCTCGATTATGAATACGCCGTAAACAGAGACTGGACGGACGATTATTTTAAAGCATGCATCCTATATTTTGAAGAAGATGTATCATACGGTGAAGTTATATCAAGTATTGATTTTTTACTTGAATATATTGCGAATGACAAAAAAACTGAAAATAAAACCGAAACCATCAAGCAACAGTTGGACTTTATCAACAAAAAAATATTTGCAAGCAGTATAAAAAACGGAATGGAGAGCATACAGGACGAAACGGATATAAGCGTTTATAAGGATTTTGAAAAAAACAAACTCAATATAAAGACTGAAAATAAGGTACTTTTGGATAGCCTTGCTCTCTTAAAAGAATTTTTAACTCAAGACTCGGTAAAAGAAACCTTTATCATGAAGAATGTTATATACAACTATATAAACAAAATTTGGGATGGAATAAGCTTTTTAAAAAGAGAAAATGCTAAAAAAGACATGAGACAGGTTTTTAAAGAAAAGTTTGTTTCGCCTTTGATGGAGTTTTGGACGAGCGAGCAAAAAAAGAGTGACAATTTTTGCATAGATTGCGGAAAAAACATAGAATCTAAAGGAGTCCCCATTACTTTTATGGTGGGCACGGCAGACGATTTAGGAAAAAAGACATCCTCATTTTGGAATTTTAAACCGGATTCATATCTTTGTCCGGAATGTGCGTTTGTTTATGCTTTAGCGCCTATGGGTTTTAGCGTTATGGACGATAACTTGATATTTGTAAATACGAGTGACAGCATAAAGAGCTTGATAGACAGCAACAGTGAAACAAGCGCTACGAAAACAAAGTTAAATAAAGTATTGGAAGACAAAAAAAATCCTTGGCATGAAAGAGTTATGAACTTGATACTTCAAGAAAATTATAATCAAGGATTAAATAATATACAGGTTATAACTAAGGGTATTTCCGAAACCGGTAAATATTCATTCATTGTAATAAATAAAGAAATACTTAAAATTTTTGAAAATTTAACCGTACAAATGGAGTTACTTGCCAAAACTCCGGTATACAAGATAAACAATGAGTTTTTAAACATATACAATATAGCTTTGGACAATATATTCAATTATAGAAAGCAGTATTATCTTGTAAATTACCTTATTCGTAATTCGCTAAATACCGAAAGTTCTATATTGAATTATCCGGCAAGTTTGATATTTGATATTGAAAATTGTAGATATGTGATGCGAAAACTTAAACCGAAAGACAAGGAGGGAAAAGAAATGTCGGAATATACGAATGATATGAATCTTAATGGTACAAAATTAAGAAAAGCTCTGAAAAAAAATATAACGGGAAATTTTGATGACAGTATGAGGGGCTCCGTCTATCAACTGTTGAATGCGCTGAGTGTAAAAAACAGCCGGAGATTTTTGGATATAGTAATCAGACTGTATTGCTCCTGCCAGATTCCGATACCGGACGGTTTTGCAGAAATGCTCGAAAGTACAGAAGAATTTGAAGTGCGCGGATATGCGTTTTTATTGGGGTTAAAGAGTGACGGTAAAGTAGTGAAAAAAGAAGAAACTAAGGAGGCATAAAGATGAGAAAGGGACTTACATTTACAATGGTATTTCTGGCGGAAAGCGCCAATTACGGCGAAGGCATCGGTAATATTACCTCGCTTAAAAAATATAATCGGGGGGATTATGAACAATATTCATACATATCCAGACAAGCAATAAGATACAATATAATAAAACAGCTTAACTGGGACAATACTCCCGTGGACAGCGAAAGTGGCGTGGTACAATTTGATCCTTCAGCAACGAT
Source organism: uncultured Filifactor sp. (assembly GCA_947254385.1). Lineage (GTDB taxonomy): Bacteria > Bacillota > Clostridia > Peptostreptococcales > Filifactoraceae > CAMYCP01. Next base: position 2,844 of record CAMYCP010000052.1, read on the forward strand.
AGAGGATTTTCCGGAAATAGATTTGTTCGGTTACATGAAAACTGTCTCTAAAATTAAGAACAAAAAGGGCGGAGCCTCTACTAGAAATGCCGTGGTAAGACTCAGCAATGCCGTCGCATTGGAACCTTACCAAAGCGACATGGAATTTTTGACAAATATGGGACTGGCCAAAAGACAGAATTTGGACAACGCCATTGCGCAAAGTGAAATCCATAGAAGTTTTTACTCATACACAATAACCGTAGACTTGGACAGAGTGGGAATTGACGGAGAAACGGAGCTGGATAACGCTGAAAAATCCGACAGAGTATGTAACCTGCTGGATACAATAAAATTTTTGTATAGAGACATCAGAGGCAGAAGAGAAAATTTGTCACCGGTATTTATAGTAGGCGGCAGATATTCAAGAAAAAATCCGTTTTTTGAAAACAGAATAAACCTTGAGAATAATAACATCAACATAGATACGCTTTCGGAAATAATAAACTCCGATCCGGATATAAGCGACAACACGGCAGTGGGTATCACAACAGGTGTGTTCGCAAACGACAAGGAAATAAAAGACAAGTTGAAAGCCGGCACCGTGTCCGATGTTTTTGAAGAATTGAAAAAAGAGGTGAAGATGTATTATGAGGGCAATTAGGATAGAGTGCTTTCAAAATATGGCAAATTACAGAAAACCTACGAGTTTTACTATAAAAGAAAGCTATCCTCTGCCCCCATATTCAACCGTCATCGGAATGATACACTCCGCCTGCGGTTTTAAGACATATCATCCCATGAAAGTAAGCGTTCAGGGAAAAAATACGGGAAGTATCTCTGAAATGTATACCAGATACACGTTCGCTAACGGCAGGAAATATGAAAACGGTAGACACAATATAAAATTTATATATGAGGGAAAAGAATATGGAGCTGTCAGAGGAATAGGGTATGTGGAACTTATATGTAGCAACAAAATGATTTTTCATATAATACCTGAAAATCCGGAAGAAATTGCCGTAATCATAGACGGCTTAAAGCACCCAAAAAACTACGTATCACTCGGCAGATATGAAGATTTACTTGATATTACAAATATAGAAGAAGTCGACTTAAAAAAAGTTGATAAGATAATCTGTAAAAATGATATTTACGTACCGGTAAAAAATATAGTGAAAGTTGCTAACGATGATTTTGAAATGAGTATGAAAAGTACTTATTCAACTGTATATGTATTGAACAAAGAATTTGAAATAACAAAAAAAAGCGGTAGACGATGGAAAGCTGAAACCGGAAAAGTAAAAGTAATATATTTCCCCTTAGAAACATATATGAAAAAAGTATTAGCAGATAAATATGATGATGTTGCTATATTTGCATAAGGAGAAGTTATGGAATTTTTTGCCAAGTCAAAGGAAAATATACTTTCTAAAGAAAAATTAGATGAGGTAAAAAAGGCGTTTTATAAAATTATGCCCTACTTGCTCAAAAATGAAAGAGAAAGCCTTGAAAATGCCTTAGATAAAATCAGCAAGGAAGTAAACAAACCCCAAAAAACTTTAAGTGACCACCTAAAAGAAACCGAAAAAGTAGCGGAAGAATTTTTTAAAACCGATTACGGTGTACATTTCAGCGACCTTGAAAAAGCAGTAATAACATTGTCCTGTAAATTACACGACATAGGCAAAGCTGATATAGTTTTTCAGGCAAAAATAGGAAATGACGACATATCGGATGAAACACTTAAAGAAATAAAAGAAATACCGCATGGATTTTTAAGTGTTTTGACCATAAGTGAAGAATATTTTTACGATATGGTAAAAAATAAAATTGCCGTTGAAAATGACAATGAAATATGTGATTACTATACAGCATTTATTACAGCAATCTTTCACCATCATAGAAGAAAAATGGAAAGAGGCTTATTCAGATATATCAAAAATCATGCAAAAATTTATTACGAAAATTCAATTAAAGAGTTTTTTAATGACGATAATGTATCGTTAGATCCGTATATTGTTCACGAGGTATTGTATACGGTAGATAACAGTAATGTTAAATTTGACGAAAAAGAATGGCTCCGATATGTGCTCATAAAAGGAATGTTGAATAAATTTGACTACAATGCCAGCGCCGGATTTACAAATGCGGAAGAATATGTGGACATACAAAACAAACAGCTATGTAACAATATAAACAGCAGACTTAAAACCCTACGTAAGGCGCAAACTTTCATGCAAGCAAATACAGATAAAAACGTAATACTTGTCGCAGGAACAGGTTCCGGCAAAACCGAGGCATCGCTCTTGTGGCTTAACGGCGAAAAAGGATTTTATACCTTACCCATTAAAGTATCCGCCACCGCAATATACAAGAGAATAAAAAACTATGACTTCAGCCATGTCACGCTCTTACATTCGGACAGCCTAACCACTTTTATGCAGGAAGACGAAGAGTATATGGACAGATATGAAAGATCAGTGATTTTTTCTTATCCTCTCACCGTCTGCACGGTAGATCAAATATTTAAATTTGTGTATAAATCGCTGGGCACGGAAATCTTCGCCGCCACCCTTAAATACTCAAAAGTCATAATAGATGAAATACAGTCGTATTCACCGGATCTTACCGCAAAACTTCTCTACGGCCTAAAAATAATTGACGCATTAGGCGGCAAGTACGCTATAATTACAGCCACATTTCCACCTGTAATCAAGCATTTTATGGAATACTTAGGCTTATGGGAAGAAGACAACGAACCTGCATTTGCCGATTACGGAAGTACCTCCGACCTTAAACGCCATTTTGTAAGTGCCGTTGAAAGTGACATTGACTATGAAAAAATTATAAAATCCGCCGAAACAAAAAAAGTCCTCGTAATTTGCAACACGATAACTAAAAGCCAGAAAGTATATGAAGAACTCACTAAAAGGTGTGATAACACTTATATCAAACTATTACACTCATTATTCACAAAAAGGGACAGAGCATTACTTGAAGAAGAAATCATGCGCTTTTCAGACTCAACCGAACACGGCATCTGGGTTTCAACCCAGATAGTAGAGGCAAGCCTCGACATAGACTTTGATGAACTGCACACCGAATTTGCAACTGCGGACAGTTTATTACAAAGGTTCGGCAGATGCAACAGAAAAGGCAGATACACTCCTGACCGACCTAACGTATATATATACGACGGCAAAGCAAATTTTATTTACGATGAAGACATACTGACTCTAAGTAAAGAATATCTGCATAAATACACAAATCAAATATTCAGCGAAAAAATGAAAATAGAATACATCAACGAAGTGTACGATATAGATAAAATAAAGGAAACTAATTATTTTAAAGAAATAGAAAACACAATAGAAAGTTTAAAAAATTTTAAACCTCTTGATTTTACCCAAGAAGAGACTGACGAATATTTCAGAACGATAAAAAACACAACGGTAATTCCGGATACTGAATATGATGCAGACTTTGTCGATTCAGCCTTAAATTTCCTAAACACCCCTAACATAGGAAAAGAAGCAAGAAATCTTGTAAGAAACAAACTTTTTGACAGAACTGTAAGCATCAATTCTTATAAAGTAAAACAGCTGATGTCGAGTTTAAAATCCGACGTCACAGAATACGGCAAATACAAAAGACAATATGACAGTAACATTCATAGATGCAATCTTAAGTACGATTTCAACAAAGAACTTCTGACCGGCAGAGGACTAATATTAAATGAAATAGAAGAAGCAGATCAGGTTTTGTAGGTGCATTATGGACGAACACATTACCGGAATGATGATATAATTTAATTTAAAAAAATGCTTGTAAACTATACATTCTTTCGATGTCCAATAATGTAAAAAATACGGTATAACGACAAAATGAAAAAACATTGATAAATAAAAGAAAACAATATATTAGTTGAAAACTGACTGTAAATTTTATACGATAATAGGCGAAAACTACGGACATAGACAAAAATAAAATATGATGAACGCTATATGTAAGGTGTCGTGAAAAACGGATTTAATATCAACCAAAGTGGAATGTAAATCCGTTTATAACCGCCATATATCATCATGTGAGAGATTCAATATCAACCAAAGTGGAATGTAAATATAGAACGGGTTTCAGACATCTATGTGATGGCGGAAATGCAGTTTAATACGGCATTTATTAACTACGCCTCAAAATACGGTATACCGATACACTTTTTTAACTACTACAATTTTTACACCGGCAGTTTTTATCCGAGAGAAACCAATCTCGCAGGGAGTTTGCTTGTTAAACAGGTAGAGCACTACACAAACTACGATATGAGGTTAAGCATCGCAACAAAAATCATAAGTGCAGCGGCAAACAACATATACCGTAACCTCAGATACTATAACGGCAGAGGCAAGGACGTCGCCGTTTATATGAAAGAAATTGAATCGTTGTCACGAAAAATTGAGCAAACGAAAACCATAGAAGAACTTATGGGAATTGAAGGCAACATACGAAAACAATACTATGAGGCTTGGAATACTATAATCAATCAAAAAATAGATTTTACAAACAGAGTAAAACATCCGCCCGACAATATGATAAACTCACTAATATCATTCGTAAACTCCCTTATATACAGCAAAACACTAACGGAAATCTATCGAACGCAACTCAATCCCACAATCAGTTACCTGCATCAACCGGGAGTTAGAAGATACTCGCTTTGTTTGGATTTGTCGGAAATATTCAAACCTTTGATAGGAGACAGATTGATATTCAGTCTGCTGAATAAGAATCAAATTACGGAAGACAGTTTTACAAAAGAACTGAATTTTTTACATCTGAAGAAAAATGCTTCCATTACAATATCAAGAGCGCTGGAGAGCAGGCTCAACAGAACTATAATGCACAAAGACTTAAAAAGACAGGTCACTTATCAATATCTGATACGCTTGGAGGCGTACAAACTCATAAAACATATAATCGGTGAAAAAGAATACGAAGGCTTTTGCATATGGTGGTAAATTATAAACAACGTCAGCTATATTTTAGTAATGCCAAGTTGCATAAAAAATTGCAGTATTATACCGGTTCTTATACTAATTCCTTTTAGGGATTGTAGTATTTTATATGTTCTATCCAATCTCTT